>CAZLDE010000198.1:0-3350 GCA_964558215.1 uncultured Thermoplasmatales archaeon | reverse complement strand
TATGGATACTATGACAGAGAAAATAAAAAAAAGGCAACGACAGAAACGTTATATCTCCAAGCATCTGTCTCAAAGACCATCACGGCAACCGCTCTCATGCAGTTGTATGAACAAGGGATGTTTGATTTGGATGATGATGTCAACGACTATCTCCCCTTTAGCTTGCGGAACCCCAATCACCCAGAGATCCCCATCACCATAAAGATGATCCTGTCACACCGCTCAAGCCTTGCTGATGATAACCTCCACTGGATCGCTCTCTCTTACATCCCCGGAGACCCTGATGTAGAAGGATTCCCCTACCCCTGGCTTGAGGAATATCTCACACCGGGAGGCAGTGCGTACAGCTCCACGACCTGGTCTCTGGATAAACCAGGGGATACCTACTATTACGCGAACATCGGGTTCTCCATTGTCGCCTACCTCGTGGAACTTCTCGCCCATCAAGACTTCAACCAGTATTGTCAACAACATATCTTCCAACCGTTACAGATGAACTCCACCGGCTTTCGCCTCCGGGACGTCGATATCCAAAATACTGCAGTCCCCTATGAATTCAAAAACGGCGGGTATTTCAGACACCCCCACTATGGGATCCATGTGCTGTACCCCGCGATCACCCTTCGAACCTCCATTGAGGATTACTCGCATTTCATCATCGCCCATATGAACGGCGGGGTCTGGAACGGCGTACGAATCCTGAACCAATCCACGGTTGAGATGATGCATTCTGCCCATTTCTCACCAAAAGACAGATATAACTATGGACTCGGCTGGCAGATCACAAACAAAGTTTTTAAGAAGAACTATGGACACAGTGGAGGCTATGTAGGGGCATCAGATCTTGTCACAATCGATCCGAAAGACAATATCGCGGTCCTGCTGTTCTCAAATGCACTTGACTCAGAATTACAATCGACACGGATGGAATGGAAAGCATTCAGTGCCATTAACAACGCTCTTTTCCATAAAGCAAAACGGATTGCATCATAAAATACCTGGTGAAAAATCTATTCCTTTACATAATGCCAACACATCCCACTAAGATTCCTGAGTAACGGTACTTTATCATAGGCGAACGGATTTCAAACCCTTGAAATTATTAATTTTCTCGTAATTTATATATCCCTCATACCGGTTCCTCATCACCATGCGCATGCTACCAGCCTGGGGGCATCTAATCATCTATCTGATGCTCATCGGTTTTGCAGAGCTCACCGTCACCTACATCCATCCTCAAGCAGGCATCCTGTTCCACCTCGGTATCCTCTGTGCCCTGTTTCTCTACTCCGGATATCTGAGCAAAGACAGCATGCTCGTAAACAAACTCCAATGGTTCATGATAAAAGATAATAAGAAACCCTCCAGCCTCCTGCAGACCCTCATCGACCGGAAGACGACGCTCTCCTCGATGCTGCTTGCCCTCACGCTCATCCCTCTCATCAGGATCCTCAGCCTGGTCATGCCCTTGTCCTTCTTCCACCGTATCTATTGGTTCCTGGTTATTGGCATCGCGGTGTACCTCGCGTTCTTTTTCCTGCTCTACCAGCAGAAGATTAGCTTGAAAGACTGCGGGTTAAGACTCCCGACACCCCGTCACATCCCGCTGGAGATAGGGGTTATGCTTCTGGGGGTCCCCTTCGGATACTTAGAGTACTATCTCCTTCAACCCCCTTCCTTCATCGAATCAATTTCGGTGGAAAACATCATCATCGCCATCCTCATCCTGTTCTTCGCAACCGGACTGATGGAGGAAGTCATCTTCAGAGGGCTGCTCCAAAAAAAGTCAGTAGAGATCCTCGGGGTCTGGCAAGGCATGCTCTTTGTAAGCGTTCTCTTCGCAGTGTTGCACATTGGCAACCTCTCCATCCTTGACGTCGTGTTAGTGTTCTGCATCGGAGGGCTCTATAGCTTGGTTGTACAAAAAACAAAGACCATCATAGGAGTCACCATCTCCCATACTATCGTGAATGCGTTCCTCTTTATTATCCTCCCGTTCACCGGGATCTAAACACTAAGGGTCTCAACAACACGGATGACCACAATTAAGGCGAACATCAGTAGTAATGGCACAATCACGATGTTCAATTTCTCTGATAAAAATAAGCTGTTGTCCATGCTATGAGATGATAAAAGCATTTTGGCTATCAAGAAAAGAATCAAAACAATAGTCCCGATGAGGGCTAGAGAGGCAGCTAACGAGGCTGTCGTGGCAATGACCGTAGTTGTGGTAGTTGTCACAGTCGTAATCATCTCTTCACCAGCATATCCAGCGGTTTCCATAATAGAAACACGCACGATAATTCCTATGTCGCGCCGTGTATATATATTTTATTATTTTCTCAACAAAAAAAGTAATAATCCTGCTTCATCATCTACATCCGACACATGAAAATCTCATATACAAAACTACCTGTCGATATCATCCTTCTGATAGCTCTAAGCATTATCGTCATCCCGCTCTCCCTCTGGAACGCACCAGAAACCCTCCGAGTACTCCTAGGCCTTCCTTTCATCCTGTTCATTCCTGGCTACATCCTCGTCTTTGCCTTGTTTCCCACAAGAAAAACAGACCATGGCATCGACACCCTGGAACGTCTCGTACTTTCCTTTGGGTTGTCCATCGCAGTCGTCCCCCTTATAGGGCTTCTCCTAAATTACACCCCGTGGGGCATCAGACTCGAACCGATCCTCTTCTCTCTTCTGTTTTTCATCATCGGCATCGGAATTGTTGGTGTTTACCGCTGGAATAATACCCCTCCTGATCAGCGGTTCACCATTACCCTTGACGTTTCGTTCCCCAAGCAAGAAAACAAGATAGATCAAGCTCTCACCATCATCCTTATCATTGTCATTTTCATCGTACTTGCTTCCCTTGTCTACGTCATCACCCTGCCAAAAACAGGAGAGACCTTCACCGAATTCTACCTTCTTGGTCCCCAGGGGAAAGCAGAAGGCTACCCCCGCAACCTCACAACACAAGAGAACGCGACTGTGATCATAGGAGTTGCAAACCACGAACAACGTCTAATGAACTACACCATTGAAATCTGGCTCGTCAATCAAACCACTCGTGATAACCAGACCATGTACCACCATCTGTGGTACCTCGACACCATCACCACCACCCTAACACATCAACCTCTGAATATCGAAGAACCCTGGCAGCCTCAATGGTCCTATAATTACACATTCCACATCAACACCAACGGGTCCTATAAACTCGCGTTCCTGCTCTTTACCACACCCACTCAAGTATACGACCCGGCTGTTGATTACCAGGACATCGCCGAACAAAAACTCAGTAGCGCCTACCGCACAAACCATCTTTGGATTACAGTCACTTAACC
>CAZLDE010000197.1:0-3352 GCA_964558215.1 uncultured Thermoplasmatales archaeon | reverse complement strand
CCACAGAATCCATAGTCAATCTCATTTCCGATCTCGTAAAGGTCTGCATCGATGCCGTTGTCAAGCAGGCTTTGGGTCGTGTTTGTTGTGTAATTACGAATGATGCCTGCTTTCTGATCAATGGAAAGGTTTGTAAAATCATAGAGGGCATCCCATTGTGGTGGTGATGGTTGTTTTCCGATGTCCGACCAGTCGCTGCTCATGAAGAGAGTAACAGAGCATTTCATGCCTTGTTCTTGGACGAGTTGTGCGGTGTTGATGGCGTAGGGGAGGCTATCAGAGCCGTTGTCCTTGACAAAGATGCGAAGTCTGAAATAATTGATGCCTTTGTCGCGGAAGAAGGGATACACCTCGATGGGCTTGAAATGGTACCGCCAACGGAATATGAAATCGTTCATGTCGGTGACATAGTTTGCATCGATGCCAAGCATGGGATCGTTTAGAGTACGAGCTTGGGTCGTCTGTTGTTCTCTGATGCTGTTGTACGCTTGGCAACAGCTACCTGAAAGAACTAAAAGCAAGACGAGAAGACTAAGTGCTCTTTTCATAGGGTATCACATGATGTCGGCTGGTTGTTTCTCAATTCTCTATTGGTATCAGCGTTATGATTAAATAATATTTCTATATAGATATAAAAAGAAAGGGGTCTCGGAGTTATCAGAAAAAAGAAAACTTCGTCCCCCGTAAGCAGCTCATTTTTTTCCTATGCATAGTTTTATGAAACCGGTGTTATTGCAGGGGTGATGAAGCACGTCACTGTCGGTATATTCCATGACGATCCCCTTGGCAGGGAACTAGGAAAAAAAGGGACAGTCAGCGATCTGGTGATGTACAACAAGAAGACCGATGATTGTGTCTATACCTTCATGGCTCCCTTTGAAGATAAGTTGACAGCAAAAACCCAGATCCTCTCCTCGATTGATGCAGCGATCGTCAACTGTGAGCAGATGACCGCACAGGTAGGTGAGACCATCCTGCTGCTGGATTCCATGGGGATTACGGAAGGAATGCTGCTGCTTCCGGCGTATTCAGATGTGACACAACTTCATCAGATGATTAAGAACACATCCCTTGAACATTTTACGATTCTGGAACGAAATGTCCCAAAGATCATCGGGCATCTTGTCACCCTGAATCCCACAAGAGATATCTCATCACCTGCGATCGTCATCACCGATCATTCGTTCAGCGTCAAAGGCATCGGGGAGGTCATCCTAGGGTTCGTCAAACAAGGAACCATCCATACCCATGACACCATGCGTCTGTTGCCCGGAGACAAGGATGTTCTCATCCGTTCCATCCAGATGCAGGATACGGATTTTGATAGTGCAGTCGCTGGCTGTCGCGTCGGTCTTGCTGTCAAGGGGGCGACGGTCGATGAGATGAAGAGAGGAGCGATGTTTGCGTCAGACGGTGCCGCAAGAACTGAGACCAGATTCACGCTCCGGTTCACGAAAAACCGGTTTTACCAAGAAGTCAAAAAAGGGGTTTTTCATGCGACCGTAGGGATGCAAAGCATTCCGATCACCATCACAGATATAACGGATGAAACGATCAGTATTGAAACCGAAAAACCAGTCGGGTATGCAAAAAACGATCGATTCATTCTCCTTGACTTAAACGCAAAGAAACTCCATCATATCGGCAATGGGGCTGTCGTTTAGTTCTTGTATCCCTCTTTTTTTTATAGTCAGTTATTCAGGTCAGCAACAGTAATCCTTCTGATGCTATGATTCGTCACACGTGGTTGATGTATTTCGTTGTTCACATTCAGTTTTCGGGAAGGGGTGTTTCTTGGTTGGAATATGAATCATTCGATAAATTTCCAAGAATGTATTTAAGTCAAAAAAGACATAAACACAGGTAAGGAGATATCTATGAAAAGGAAAATGTTAGTAATCGTCGCATGTGTTGTCATCGGATTGGTCGGCATCGCTGGAAGTGCGATGGCAGATGGCATGGGGCCTGCCCCCAACTCAGGTGATTGTATACCTGACGGCAGTGGATTTGAGACGCCCAATGGTCAAGGCTATGGGCCTGGTCCTGCGCCTAACTCCGGTGATGGCGTCCCTGATGGACCTGGTTGGGAGTAGCTCAAAGCAAACCCGCTACAACGATGGAATCCTTCCCAACTCTTTTTTTTTTTTTTTAAAAAAAAATGAAGAATCACATGTGAAGAGAACCATTTACGTAACCGCTCGTACCGTCACGGTCCATCCGTAGACGTATTCCTCAACAAAGAGTTTCATCTCCTCTTTGTAGGTTTTGATCTGATCAGCTGTCACCATGGTTTCGTACAGATCGCCAACGAGGTTAAAATTATCCTGCACCCCGAAGATGGCTATCCCATGCATACCTGGTGCTTTTTCTCCTATCTCAGGTACTCCGCTGTAGGTCCCATATCCTGGATAGTAGTTGTACTCTCCTAAGATATACAGGTCGTTCTCATGATCTTTGACCCATTTTTCCGGTCCAATGTGGTCATAGTTTTGTTCTCGCCAGGAATAGCCAAATTTGTATGGTTTCGCGGTGTTGTTATGCATGTGTAGGGTTACTTCATAGTAGCGTACTAGCGGCTGTGGGTCCCAGGCAAAATAGGCATAGTAGCTGTAGCTATGATAGGGTGATATGACTTCATCTGGGTTATCGATATGTTCCTTTTCGCCGAATTGAACCGGTACCTCAAATTGGTACACCGCAGAAGTATTCGAACCATTCGAACTACTGGATGTTTTCGGAGACGCGACCCAGTAGTAGCAGAAATGACTGATTTGTGCGGAGAGGTAGTTGTCGTCTGGATAGACACGGCTGGTTATCTCCTGCAACTGGTCGTTTTCATACAGGTAGAGCCGCAGGGCGTCTTCGTCAACACCAGCGGGAATGTCTTCATCCTTGTAATTTATCTGAAGATGTACGGGTTTTTTGAACTGCAGACCGTCTGGTCTGAATTCGTAACCAACGATAAATATCGCTTCGGTATTGGCTGGTTTGTCTTGAATGGTTTTTATCGTGATGTTGGTTGTCATGTCCACGCAATAACTGCTTATCGTCAGAAGGATCTCCTCACCTGTTGTTTTGAACCGTCCTCCAAGGGCATCGACCGTGAATGATTCATCAAACACACCTGAGGTGTGTATGTTGTTATTTGGTGGCGTGGGTTGTTGTTCGGTGCATCCGCACAGTCCATTGATTAGAATAAGAACTAAGATTGGAAGCGCAAATTGCTTTGATCTCATAGTAGGCTCCTCTTGTCTTTAGGTCTGTGAGGTATTTTTTGATAGGTTTTAATTTTTCTGGTTTTTAACGTTTTCTAAGCGAGAAATCCCCATGCTTTAGCGCGGGGATGAATCGC
>CAZLDE010000196.1:0-3354 GCA_964558215.1 uncultured Thermoplasmatales archaeon | reverse complement strand
AAATGCACTCACTTCATATACACATTTTAATTTTCACTTGCCGAACTACTGAACTGATACAAGAGTATATTATGTAGGAGTTGATATCAGTTAAGTTTTCCGCAATGGTCGAAACAATGGCTGAACAATCACTTTCACTTGAAGTGTTTCTGAAGCATACCCATGAGGATATCGAAAAAAAGATAAAAGAACTGATTACTGACCAACATATCCTCTCGATTCTAAAGGAAGGAAAACGTTTACGGCCGTTGCTTGGTGCGATTTCTTTTAAGGTCTGTACCGGGGGAAATGAAACCCCACATGAGTATCAAAGGTTTTTGGAAGGGGCTGTCGCTATTGAACTAGCCCATGGTGCTTCCCTGGTCCATGACGATATCATCGATGGTGATTTAACTAGGAGAGGTGAACCAGCATTCTACATTAAGACCGGGGTTGATAATGCCATTCTCATTGGTCATAAGATGTTAGTTCAGGGTTTTAAACTAGCGATGTCCCATGGTGAGAAAATTGCAAACCTCTATGTTGGTGCCTGGGGCGGGACTCTTGATGGGCAGCTTAATGAAATCAATTTTAATAGCAAAGATCTCCAGGATGCCAGCATTACCGCTGATTCAAAATTTTTCCAGGTGTACAGCAGGATTATCGATCTGAAGACTGCAACGCTGTTTTCTGCGGCTTGTAAAGCTGCTGCGTACTGGGCTGATGCATCAGAAAACATTGCAAACCTGCTTGCGGAATACGGCAGGGAGGTTGGGTTTGCCTATCAGCTCGCCGATGACTTAGTCGACCTTGAGAAAGGCGAAATGATCGACAGTGTCGTCATTCCCCTCCTGACGCGTCTGGAGAAACGCACCGCGAAGAACGGCAGTATTAAAAACCGTTCGATTCGCAAGAAGATTGAGAAGAAATCACCAGAGATTAAAAAACTGTACCTTGAAGAGATCTCAAAGCATGTCAATAAAGCCCAGCAGCTCTGTAAATCACCTCTTCTTCCCAATAACCAGTATAAGAAATTCTTACTGGACGCTCCGTTCTATAGCATCAACAAGATGCTTAAGGAGATCTTCATTACCATCTGAAGATTTGTTTATCTTGATAGAAGAAGAGCGGCATGGTCTTTTTCAAAGGGAGCAAGCTCGATGGTTTTTTTGATGGTGAAATGTTCTTTCTTCAGGGAGTTGCAGACCAGTTCGTATGCTTGTTTTGGTTTGAGTGCGACATCGATGCTTCGCGCTTTAACCATGATAAGTCCGCTTCCCCCTGGTTTAAGGTACGCTTGAATGTTGCGGGTGAAGATGTCTGCCTGGTTCCGCTGGGAGATATCTTGGTAGATGAGATCCACCATTGGAACCATGCTTTGATAGCGTTCCGGATGGTTCGCATCTGCAAGGATCGGAATGATGTTTGGCCGTTTCTCGGAGACCTTCAGGAGGTTTATGGTCGCGATCGGTGATGATTCCACAGCATACAACGTCCCTTTCGTGATGATGTCTGAAAGATGACTAACTGTCGTACCCGTTGCCGCCCCAAGATACAGAATCTGTGCATCAGGTGCGATGTCTAGAGAAAGTCCTTTGAGTAATGCTGCCGCAAGCTTGCTGCGGAACGGGTTCCAGGAACGGTATTCAACGTCATCTTCGGTTATGAGCTGTTCGTTGTAGACCCTAATTCCTTTGCAAGGCTCTGGGTTCTGTGTGAAGAGTTTCTCGTTTTTCTTGTAAATCCCTGGATGTTCTGTAGGTTGCATGCGTTTCCCCTATGAGGTCTGGTTGATAAATAGTTTTGTTAATTTGCTTGGAGTTGGACCTTTGATTCGGTTTGAGAGTGCTTCCACATATCATTTTCGACAAGATCAGATGGTTTCTGTTCAATTAATAATTCTGTAGGATATAATGGTGGAGAATTTTTTATATTTACTCGTAAAGCTCTTCCTAAAAACTCAGAAGATCCATCCTCATAGATTATCCTAATTCCTGTAAAACCAATTACTCCAGTGTAGTGAGTTAAAGTATAACCCCCTATACCAACAATAATTGGAATTGGAACATGACCATATAATGGGCCGTTACTTTCTCTAATTCCAAGCAAACCCGCAGTATATACCCAACCATTTGAACATTCAGCATGACCATAATCAATTTTACCAAAAGTTAACAGACTCAACAAATTGAAAAAAGTGACTATTTTATATTGAGAAAAATTTTTTAAAAATAAAAGAAAATTCTGTAGTAGTTGAAGGAAAAAAATACCATAATAATTGTAATATGGTAAGTGAGCTGCAATAACAAAAATGAGAAGTAAGACACCTGTATAAAATGAATTAGCTACAATAGAAAAATCAACTTTTCCAGCAAATAAACAAAAAAGATTGGAACAATTAGTAAGCTCCTCATAGGAAGACGCATTGTTTATTAAATGAGGAGGTTTTTCATTTCCTATTACTAATTTCTGTCCCTTCTCAACGCTCATTCCCTTCGGCAACAACCCATACGTATCCAACTCCACCACAGCATCCTTGAAGATTGGCACTGCTTCCTCCTTGGATGTTGTCTGGTTCAATTTAGCTCTGAACTCAACCAGATACTGTTCTAAATCATTGTATTGTTGTTTAGTGAGTTTCACCGTGGTATCACCGTATCCTTTGATACCGCAGGCCTGGGTGTTGACTTCCACAAGGTCATTCTCTTGGGATGCTCTAACAACAGTCTGGTTGATGCTGGGTGCGACTGCGATACCGAGGAAAAGAAGGATTATGCTTACTGTAAGGATTTTCTTTATTTCCATTCCATCACTCTTGGGATATCATAGGGTTCTTGTGCGGGATGCCAATCAATATTAATCCATGACATCTGAAAAGAACCTATCATTAATTGTCCAAAAATGAGTTTCGGAAGGATCCGTAATCGATTCCAATAGTTCTGATCCCATGTGTTTTTCTTTGATGTATTAAACGAAGCATCTTTCATGTTTTTTATGAAATTGTTTTTGCGGATACTTATGTCGTTTGACAAATGAAGATAGATGCCATACCTATTTTTTGAGATCGTGTTGCTCGTGATACCAGTTTCATTGGAGCATTCGAGGAACAGCCCAGAATCATTGTGATTTACAATGGTGTTGTAAGATATAGTATCGAAATCGCTATGCGTCATATATATTCCACTGCGAGTGTTGTTTGCAATGGTAGTATTGATAATGCTGATGGAATTGCTGTAGACTATGTTGACGCCATGGTATGTGTTGTTTGTAATGGTGTTCTCAGAGATGGTATTAGTATCCGAATGTCTTACCAATATGCCATTGAAACCATTTGCTATGATGTTATCAGAGATCATGTTATTATCACATAGAATC
>CAZLDE010000195.1:0-3371 GCA_964558215.1 uncultured Thermoplasmatales archaeon | reverse complement strand
GTAATTTTGTTGTTTTTGTTCTTCAATTCCTGTTTAACACAAATATATAAAAGCCTATGAGATATTTTTCAGAACTCCTGTCGTCCCTTGTTTTTTACATGAAGATTTATATACTACTTCCTACTGTATTACTCTTATTTATTATTTCGGACGAGGTAATAATTTATGATGAAGAAAATAATGGGAATTTTTGTTTGTACGCTGATGATAAGCGGCGCACTGGTTAGCGCTCAGAACCTCTTTAATGACAAGAAAGATTTCAATATCGATACGGGTACCCTCAGTGTCACAATACCAATAGGTTCCTATCAAATCGTTGAAGAAAAACAAGGTTTTGAAGTGGCAGTTGAGAGTTTCGGACGTCTTTTGATACCAGGGAAACCAAGTCTACCCTCCAAGATATTTTCTATCGCAATACCCCCTGGCGCGACAGTCCAGGAGGTTACATTTGAAGCTAGAACCAGCACCGTCCTTCCAGGGGAATATAAAATAGCACCTAACCTGTTACCCCGAATTATTGGTGCTGAGGACTCGGTTCTTCGAGAGAACAGTCAACAACAATACGAAGAAAACTTCAAATCGGTGTACAGTCAAGATAACCCCTATCCGGATTCAATCGGAGAGCTTGTTGGAACCGGGGGGTATCGGAAATATAACCTCGTCGATGTCAGAATCACACCTGTTATCTACTATCCTGTATCTGGGAAATTGATGTATTATCAAGACATCATAGTCCATGTTCAATATACGATTCCAGAGGAATTTTCCGCTGAGGACATCATGGTAGACAACCTTGCAAAAACAGAAGAAAACGCAAAGAAGATTATTTTTAACTATGACGAAGCACAGAAATGGTACCCAAATATGCCAGGAGGCCGGGAACAGTACAATTACGTTATCATCACATTAGATTCTTTGACATCTGCTGTAACGCCGTTGGTCGATTGGGAAAGTGCTAAAGGTAGAAGTGTGAACGTTGTCACAACCACCTGGATTAGTAACAACTATGAAGGTTATGATCTTGCCGCAAAGATGAGGGAATTCCTTCGTGATAAATATCCGTCTGACTCATGGGGAATTACCGATGTTTGTCTTGTTGGAGGATACGATGATGTCCCAATGCGACGCTGCGCACAGAATCAAGGGTATGGACAACCAGAAACTGATTATTACTATGCTGAATTATCATTACCTGATAGTGAATCCTGGGATGCCGATGGGGACCATCAGTATGGGGAGAACTCTGATCCAATCGATTTTGAGACGGAAATCGTCGTTGGTCGTATTCCTTGGAGCGACCCGGATGTTGTCCAGAGCATCTGTGAAAAATCTGTTGCCTATGAACAGAATAATGATGAATCCTTCAAGAAAAACATCCTTCTGCTTGGTGCGTACTTCTGGTCAGATACCGACAACGCAGTCCTTATGGAATATAAGACGAATCCATCGAATTACCCATGGATGTCTGACTGGACGAAGACAAAACTCTATGAGGATGCCCAATCACAGTATCCCTGTGACTATGACTTAAGTTATAGTAATGTCGAGTCTGTATGGTCTGAGGGAACCTATGCGTTTGTGAACTGGGCAGGGCATGGATCACCGACCGCATGTTATGAATATTATCCATCCCAGCCATTTGTCAGCACAGATACCTGCCTTCAATTAAACGATGAGTACCCAGCGATTATCTTCGCTGATGCCTGTAGCAACTCTGATACCGATGAGCTCAATATTGGACAAGCGATGCTGAAGAAAGGTGGTGTTGGTTTCCTTGGTGCAACAAAGGTCGCCTATGGGATGCCTGCTTGGAATGACCCCTATGATGGTTCAAGTCAATCATTAGATTGCTTCTTCACAACCCATGTAACCTCTGGGGAGTATACACAAGGCGAGGCACATCAATGGTCATTGAGAGAGATGTATGTCAATGATTTATGGTATTATCCGAGGTATGAGACGTTCCAATGGGGTGCCCTCTGGGGAAATCCATCTTTGACTATGGGTCCTGTGTCGACGAGCAATCCTCCAGCGACGCCAATAGTACCATCTGGCCCGACACATGGTGTCCGGGAGGTAGAATACATTTTCTCAAGCAGTACTACAGACCCAGATGGGGATCAAATCTTCTATATGTTCAGCTGGGATGATGGAACCTCAAGTCAATGGCTTGGTCCGTATTCAACAGGGGTTACGGTTTCCACCTCACATTCATGGTCTGAACTTGGTACCTATAATGTGAAAGTAAAGGCTAAAGATACGAACGGTGCAACAAGTGATTGGTCCCAGCCCCATGAGATATCCATTGTCTTAAACGATGCACCGGACATCCCAACGATCTCAGGACCCGGAACGGGAGCTCCAGGGAAAAATTATCTGTTCAAGATGCAAACGACTGATATCAATGGAGATGATGTGTATTACTTCATCGACTGGGGTGATGGTACAACCACTGAATGGATCGGCCCGTTTACTTCAGGAACGCAGGCGACTACAACGCACAGTTGGAGCGAAGAGGGGACTTTCACAGTCAAGGTGAAGGCAAAAGACATAGCAGGTGACGAGAGCGACTGGGGAACGATGGATGTGGTGATGCCATTTAACTATCGGTTTTCGCTACAGACATTTTTGGAGAACCTCTTTGAGATGTTCCCTCGTCTGTTTCCAGTTCTTCGACATGTTTTAGGGTATTAACCCTATCATCTTTCTTTATGTAACTAAAGGAAAATGCACGGAAAAAAAATTACTTTCAGGACATTGTTCATCCTTCTTCCATTGTTTGCTGTAGCGCTCAGTGGATGTATGGACGAGGGCAATAAACCAAATCTTGTTTATGTCAATGAGGAATATGGGTTTGGATTAAATCCACCAGAAGGTTGGATTGTGAATGAACAAACCTATGACCCAGTTAAGTTTTTTTGTCCAGATCAAAACGACTATCAGGTCCATATTGTTATTAATAGACCTGTCACTTTGAATTTAACACTTGAGGATATAGCAGATGACCTTTTAGGTCGTTATGAAGAATCTTATTTTAAGAATTTTTCTCTGATTTCTCGCACCCCGAAAACAATCAATAACATGAACGCGTATGAACTAGTATACACAGAAGGGAAAGAACCCAACATGCTGCAACATAAACAAATTCTGTATCAAAAAGATGAAATAGTTTTTACTCTCACATACAACTCGCTCGTTCGTACATATGATACCTACATCGCTGTTGTTGACCAATGTATTGACTCGTTTATGATTTTATCAAGTTAGATATTAAAATAAGCTGACAATAAACAGTCTTTTTTTCTTTCGATTAACAATCTGAGGTTCAATAGAGCTAGTAAAAATTTTCTGATTCAAAGCAATATTTATAT
>CAZLDE010000194.1:0-3375 GCA_964558215.1 uncultured Thermoplasmatales archaeon | reverse complement strand
AAGAACGCGTCGAAAAGAAAGAAGAAGGAAAATACTGCCTAGACTGGTTCATGTGCCTGAAAAAGGAAAAATCGAAATAGAGCACCTTTCCCTTGCCATTGTATCTTCTCAGATACTGAGATAGTACAATTAATGCACATCTTTAATTAGTGTTGATAATATACGCACTATAACAAAATCTTATTATACAATACCGGGAGGTTGAAAATGGCAAAAAATAAGAAGATATTAACAACAAATTTTGGCAAACCCGTCGAAGATGACCAAAACAGTGTCACTGCGGGGGAGAAGGGCCCTGTCCTTATGCAGGATGTTCATTTGATTGAGAAACTGGCTCATTTTAACCGGGAACGCATCCCTGAACGGATTGTGCATGCAAAAGGGGCAGGCGCTGGTGGATATTTCGAGGTCACCAAGGATGTGAACAAGTACACAAAAGCAAAATTCCTATCAAAGGTTGGGAAGAAAACCGAAGTCTTCGTTCGGTTCTCTACGGTCGGTGGCGAGAAAGGCTCGGCTGATGCTGAGCGTGACCCACGGGGTTTTGCCGTGAAATTCTACACAGAAGATGGAAACTATGATCTTGTTGGGAACAACACACCGGTGTTCTTTATTCGAGATCCCATCAAATTCCCTGATTTCATTCATACACAAAAACGAAACCCTGCGACAAACACAAAGGATGCGAACATGTTCTGGGATTTCCTGTCTCTCACACCAGAGTCAGTCCATCAAGTGACGATTCTTTTCTCAGACCGGGGGACACCTAAGACCTACCGGAACATGAATGGCTACAGTAGCCATACGTACAAATGGTACAATGACAAAGGTGATTATTTCTGGGTGAAATACCATTTCAAAACAGATCAAGGCATCCAGAACCTTACTAGGGGCGAGGCAGAAAGCCTCAAGGGAAAAGACCCTGACCATGCGACCCGTGACTTGTACGAGGCGATCCAACAAGGCAAGTATCCCTCTTGGACTCTTGAGGTACAGATCATGAAACCGCAGGATGCTGAAACCTACCGCTTTAACCCCTTTGATGTGACTAAGGTCTGGCCGCATAAGGATTACCCGCCGATACAGATTGGTCGGATGGTTCTGAATCGGAACCCTGAGAATTATTTCGCTGAGGTCGAGCAGGCAGCGTTCTCACCAGGGAACTTCGTACCAGGGATAGCGGCATCACCTGATAAGATGCTGCAAGGTCGTTTGTTTGCATATCACGATGCCCATCGATACCGACTTGGTCCCAACTATCACCTGCTACCGGTCAACAGACCCAAGGCAATCACCATGCAGAATTATCAGCGTGACGGCTACATGCGTTTTGATGGAAACGAAGGTGGGAAACCGAACTACTATCCGAACAGTTTTGGAGGCCCGGAACCGATGCTTGATGCATCAGAACCGCCCTTTGATATCCAGGGGTTTGCCGCACGTCATCCATACAGCCATCCGAATGATGATTTCGTGCAAGCAGGGGATCTCTATCGTAAGGTCATGACGAAGAAGGACCAGGACAATCTCATTGGCAATATCGTGACTCATCTCTGCAATGCAAACAAAGACATTCAGATTCGTCAAACCAAGATTTTCTATAAAGCAGACCAGGAGTATGGTCGTCGTGTCGCTGAAGGATTGAAGATACCATTAGAGGAAATCAAACCGTAAATATGATATCCTCTTTGCATTCATCGTTGTAATGTGACCCGTGGACCGTTTCTTTGAAAAGAGGACTGTTTATCAGTTGATAAGCATCAATTCTTTGTTTGGTAACATCCAGAGAATCACTTTCCGTTCTAGATACCTGGTTCCTTGCCCATAGATCATTCTAATTCAAATCAGAGATTTATACTGATGATATGTTATAATAAAAAAACAGGGAAGTTGAAGCATCTTATTTAGAAACAAGGAAAGGTTTTAAAGAAAGAAACGATGTGAAGACAGGAGCGGGAAATGTATCAACAAAACCCTGAGTTTGAAGAACCAGCCGAGGACACCATCATCTGGAGGTACGTCGACTTCACCAAGTTTGTATCCTATCTGGAACGGAACGCCTTGTTTTTCGTTCGAAGCGATCAACTGCCTGATAAATACGAGGGAAAATTCACAGAAACCGATGCACAATTATGGGAACAACGATTACAGCCAACCATCAAATTGAATCAGCTAGAGATATATGATAGGATTCGCAGGATAGTAAACATCAGCAGCTGGCATATTAATGATACAGAGTCAGCAGCCATGTGGGAGATTTGTCTGCAGAGCAATGAGGGGGTTGCGATTAAATCGACATTCAGACGATTGAAGGATAGTTTCCTTCCCCACAAGCAGGATGATATCTTCATCGGCAAAGTCAAATACATCGATTACACCCGAGAGATGATTCCTAAGGGGTATATCTTCAATCCCTTTCTCTATAAACGGAAATCCTTTGAACATGAACGGGAGCTTCGGGCAGTCCTCCTTAAGTTCGCATCACAGCAGGAGAGCGTTGAAAAACCGATTCTGTATGTGGATCCGAAATGGTTTGGGATCTATGTGAAAACAGATTTGGATAGGTTGATTGACGCCATCGTCGTCTCCCCTAGCGTCCCTGACTGGTTCATCGATCTGGTCAGCTCTATTATGAAAAAATATGGGTTGAACAAAAAAGTCGAACAATCTGAGTTATCCAAAGAACCACCCTACTAAGTAAGGGTTGCCTACTCACTCCTGTGTCATTTGACACATTTCTTACTACTTGTTTTTCACCAAAACGATCCTTTGTACCGATTCGTCGCCGGGCAACCAAAACAACGGTTTTCCGTATATGCCTGACAAGTCTTATATTCGACACCGCAGGGGGGCTTGTTCAGTGGTCTTTCGACAATCCGGAGCGGGACGACAAAATCCTTGATGCTTGAGATGATGATGTTGAAATCAGCGCTTTGTACGTCTTTATCTTTCCGTATGCGGCAATCTATTATCGATTCAAGGGATGCCAGATCCTCCCCAGCAAATAACAACATGAGGTTTTCATCCCCAGATACAATAAAGCCGTTCAGAAAGAAAGGACAGCCACGGAACATGTTTAAAATTTTTGTGGTGTTGGTTGTTCGTACCATCACTTTTGCAAGATACATTCCGACCTTGTTGAGGTTCACTCCCGTCACTATTTCAAGTATGCCTCGTTCTTTGAGTCGTTTTATCCTCATCGCTACGGATGGTTGGGATAATTTTACTTTTTTTGCGATTTCCTCTTGGGAGATCTCATGATTGTCATGGAACAGGGAGATTATTTTTCTATCTTTTTCATCAAGGCTGAATTTTACTTGCGGCATGAGCACACCTCGGCAGGCATATATATTATTAATAATAACACCGTTATAT
>CAZLDE010000193.1:0-3400 GCA_964558215.1 uncultured Thermoplasmatales archaeon | reverse complement strand
GATATGACTCATAATAAACCATACCTAATCTGTGGAAAATCCACCGATGAACTGCTCACATTCTGTCGAGATATTTCTGGTGGGAGTTCCAATTATCAAGGAAGAGTAGCAAGTGGGATGAATGATGGAGAATGGCACCAGATTGTTTGGATGTCCAAAGGTTCGGGAAACGGAAATCAGTTCTATTTTGATGGAGTACAAATATCTCTGAACTGGCAGGATGACAGTGATCCAAATGGCATCTGGTTTGATGATCAATCCACTAATACTCATTCAATCGCTGGCGTTGACCGACCAACATCTGATTGGCAATGGACTGGTCGTCTTGATGAAATCCGTATCAGTGACATCCCAGTGAATGCTGCTTTCATAGCAACAGAATATGCCAACCAGAACACCCCCTCTGATTTTACAAGCTTCGGGGTCGAAGAACAGCATCCCTAAGTGAATAGATGAACGAACTAGAACTTCTTGAGCTGAAAAAGACGTCGATGAGACATATCATCTCTGGTCTCGTATTGATGTCGATTCTTCCCTTTTTTCTCTTTCTTATCTTCTACACCATATTAGGCTCGTTTGTTTTATTCATCATCTTAACCCCGGGTCTTGGACTCTGGCTATTCTATGAGGGAATCACAGGCTATAAAAAATACAAGCGATTTAAAAAGCAGCAAAATCCACCAGACCTCTTCACATAAAATAACAAGGAAAGTTTTTTTTTGTCGGTTAGAGTTAAATAATTCATATGCTTTCTTTCATCCTATGGAACCTATCATCAGAAAACCAACACAACATGAAAAAGAAGAAGCATCATCCTGGCCGATCTGGGAGAAAGAACAATCAGAATTCCCCTGGGAATATGATACCACGGAGACCTTCCTTGTCCTACAGGGAGATGTCACGGTCACAAACGAAGCTGGAAAACAGTTCCATTTCAAACAAGGGGATTATGTGACGTTCCCTAAAGGGATGAAATGTACCTGGAAGATCCATAAGGATGTACGGAAACACTATAAAATGGGTTAAAAACACTATCATCCCCCTCCTTCGTTCAAGCGAAGAATTTTTTCAAATGACTAGTTACAATTCCAAGGACATAGCTTCTCCTATGGACTATACTACACTATGACAACCTTGCTCTTTTCGTTCAATTGATGATTTTTATCGGTTACAAACATTTAAGTCACATAGTGGGATAATAACCAAGTAATACAAGAAAATAGGGGCGTAAGAATTTCATGAGAACACTTCTTGGAAAAAACGCTATCAGGTCATTAGTTCTTCATCCTTACAGAAGTAGACAACGAGTCTTTCTCTTTCCCAATCCCTGAGAGATGAGATTCTTACAACCCATTGGTTGATGAAAATACCTGGTCCAATACCCATAAATAGTAAAAAATATTAATAGAGTTGATTCCTATGAACCATAACCAGAAACCCTCGGCTCTGATGTTTCTCACCCTGTTTATACTGATCGTGGCTTCCTTTACTCAACTCCCAGCATCCAAAGCGTTTTCTTCACTTGAAGAAAACCAAGCAAGAATCCTTAATGGACAAATCCTCTTTTCCCCGTATTACACCACCACTACGTATCTCATCGACAGTACGGGTGCGGTGAATCATACATGGTCAAGCTCGCATCGCCCGTTCACCTCTGCATATTGGCTGGGGAATGGAACGATTCTACGTCCCATCATCTCTGGTCAAGGCGGTGTTCAAAAAATTTTATGGGACAACACGCTTGCCTGGGACTATCAATACTCTGTTTCCGGATGCACCTGCCATCATGACATACAACCTCTGCCGAATGGAAACGTATTGATGATTGTGTGGGAAACCAAAACAAGGAATCAAGCGATTGCTGCAGGACGCAACCCCGATACCGTCCCTGGGAACACGTTTACCTCTGACAAAATCATTGAGGTGAAACAAACCGGACCAACAAGCGGAGAGATCGTCTGGGAATGGAAGGTTTGGGATCATCTCATCCAGGATTTCGATGCATCCAAAGAGAATTATGGAATCGTCGGGGATCACCCTGAATTAATCGACATCAACTACGGGGATGTTTTTGTGGGTGATTGGCTGCATACGAATTCCGTGGATTACCACCCGGAGTTTGATCAAATACTCGTTGATATCCATAACTTCAATGAAGTCTGGGTCATAGACCATAGTACGACAATAGAAGAAGCCGCAGGTCATACTGGCGGGAACAGTGGGAAAGGAGGGGATCTCTTATATCGTTGGGGGAACCCGGAGGCATACGACGCGGGAACCCCAGATGACCAAAAACTGTTCTTCCAACATGACGCCTCATGGATACAACCAGGGGTTCCCGGGGAAGGACATATTCTTGTCTTCAACAACGGCAACAATCGTCCCGCTGGTCCGTATTCCTCTGTGGATGAATTTGCTCCGCCTGTGGATTCGAACGGGGTCTATTATTTAGAACCAGGGTCCGCCTATGGCCCGGAGGACTCTGCATGGAGCTATACTGCCACTCCTCCGACGAGTTTCTATTCAGTTGTTTTTGGTGGTGCGATACGCTTTAAGAATGGCAACACCCTCATCTGTGATGGAGTATCAGGCCGGTTCTTTGAGGTGACACCTGAGAAAATCACGGTGTGGCAGTATACCAACACTTATCCGAATCCATCTCAAAACGACGTTTTTAAGATTGATTATCTTCCACCAGAGGAGCCTCCACAACCCCCTCAGAACAACACCCCTGATTTGGATTGCACCGGAAGTCTTTCTTGGTCCAACATTAAACCCGGGTCAACCGTCCATGGGACGTTTCAGGTGCAGAACATCGGGGATTCTAACTCGTTGTTAAACTGGACGATCGATAGTTCCTCTCTGACATGGGGGACATGGTCGTTTACCCCCTCGTCCGGTACCGACCTCCGGCCAGAGCAAGGACCCGTGACCGTGCAGGTGTATGTTGTTACCCCAAATGAGAAAAACAAGGAATTCCAAGGAGCTCTCATAGTTCAGAATCAAAACAATGCATCAGATTTTGATTCAGTCCCAATTACTCTGAAAACCACGGTAAATTCTGTTCTCACTTTAAAGAATACTTTTCTGGTTCTCCTGAGACAGTGGTTTTGGGTTCTGACAAGCAGTCTTCATAAATTGTTCAAAGAACCGTCTATTATACTAATTCTATAAGAACAGATGTTCCAGGAATTACCATGGCTGTTGCATTTGAATAGGGATAACAAGCCCATCGGATTTTTCTTTCTTTGTTTGATGTATCAAAAAAAACACCAACGTTCAGTCGTGTCAATACAGTTTTTCCTTTCCATCTCTGTTCTTTTTTTGTTCTTCTTACTTTTTTACCTGTATTCTTTAAAGAAAAACATAATTAAATTAAAAAAAATAGTTCAAACAATTA
>CAZLDE010000192.1:0-3452 GCA_964558215.1 uncultured Thermoplasmatales archaeon | reverse complement strand
GGTCAATCCCTGGAACACCACCCGATTAGGTATTCTATTCCTTTATTCAAAAACCCAGAAGAAATCATCATCCCAGATGACTATCCAACAATCCAGGAAGGAATCAATCATGCACATCCAGGAGACCGCGTCTTTGTTCGACAGGGGATTTACACAGAACATATCGTCATTTGGACAGAAAACGTAGGATTGAGAGGTGAAAACAAATCAAGCACCATCATCGATGGAGAAAATACAAGTTTTGATGCCGTAACAATAAGCGCAGATGGGGTCACTGTTGAAGGATTCACCATACGAAACGCCCGTTGTAAGGACAACCAGATTTGGAACCAATCAGGCATCGTTATCCATTCATCAAACGTCACTGTGAAGAACACCATCATTAAAGATAATCATCTTGGCATATTGTCCTACATCACCGCCTTGAATTTGACGATCTGCGATAACATGTTTTATTATGATGGGTTCTTACCGGGATGTTACCTCCAGTATATCGATGGGCAGTACCAGGGTGCAGACACCATCCCCCTAGCAAGTGTGATCCTCAATGTCACCAATAACACCGTGAATGGGAAACCACTGTATTATATGCAGAATACACAGAACATGGTTGTAGAGACAGACGCAGGTCAGGTTATTTTGGTGAATTGCACAAACATCACCGTAAAAGACCTCATACTTGAAAGACTTGATTTTTCAGTGCTGCTGTATTACTGTAAGGACTGTCTTGTGGAAAATATAACAATCAATGATTCCGATGGTGAGCTTATCTTGTTTTTCTCTGAAAACAACACCATCCAAAACAACCATATCAGAAACGCGATACAGGGGATATGCTTTGACCTTGGGGCAAAAAACAACCGTGCATACAACAATGATGTCTCTGAATGCAAGCAGGGCATCACACTGCTCTCAGCATGCAGTGACAATACAGTCCTGGGAAACAGCATCGATCGATGTACTTGGGGTTTGGAAATCTCTTCCCTTACAAAAAACGCTCCTTCTCATGATAACCTGATCAGCGGAAACATACTGAAGAGAAATAACATTGGTATCATTCTTTCAACCAGCTTTCAGAATCCTTTGTGTTTCACCTATAACAATACTCTTGAAAATAATACCATCTCTGGCAATATCATCGGTATCGACCTACGTTCATCTGAGGGAAACATCATGAAAAACAATATCTTTAAAAGAAACCTTCTCTCCGCTAGTTTTATGGATTGTTCACAGAATTTTTGGCTGAATAACTATTGGAATCGCCCTCGAATGGTGCCAAAACCCATCCTGGGGTTTCGGCATTTCGGTATTCTACCGGTGCCCTGGTTAAACTTCGATATGCATCCTGCTATGTCCTATTGAGAAAAAAAATTTCTTTTTTGTCAATCAAATGGTTTTAATGAAGGGTGATGATGTCATCTCTGAGAACGACAAACATGCGTGACAAACGATTCGTAGTGGAACATCGGGGTGGGCCGCTTAAAAAGGAACAGCATCACCAGCTGATGACCTGGGCGTGTTCCTGTGCCGAGCATGTCATACCTCTTGTTGATACGAAGATCGATGAGCGATTACCTCAGGCACTCCAGGTAGCAAAAGAGTGGATAAAAGCAAATGCCTCAGTTGGCGACGCACGAAAGGCTGCTGTACAGGCTCATGCGGTTGCTCGTGACTTGTCAGACCCGGTTTCTATAGCAGTGGCTCGTTGTGTAGGACATGCGATAGCCACCGCTCATATGGCAGACCATTCATTAGGGGCAGCATGGTATGCGTTAAAAGCAGTGAAAAACGCAGGGAAATCTCTTGATGCAGAACGAGACTGGCAAAACGATCAGCTGCCTTTGGAGATCAAGCATCTTGTTCGTTCTGCAAGAGAGAATAAGAAATTTAATAGAGAGTAATCATTGGAGAAATAAAACAAATAGATGGGTGCTGGGTGTAGGCCATAAGCCTCTTTAGCCTCCGAGAAATGACAAAATCTGCCATATCTCAGAACAGAATGCGTTAGCTAGATTCTATGGGAGAAATCCCTCCTCTTTTTTTCTTTAATTTTAAGAGGTCATCCATTACTTTTTCAGAATATGTGTAATATTAGCATATTGTGCCCTGAATTTGTGTATTAGTGCATAAGTTTTCATTCATTGTCGGTTGTAACCTATTTATAGGAGGACATTGATGTAAAATATGATAAAGGGGGAATTCATGAGCAGAAATCATTTTTTTAGAAAAAGTTTGACGGCTGGAATTATTTTTCTTTTCTTTGGAACTACCATTATCCCATCATCGTATGCAGATGATTTATTACACCACCGCTCAGACAAAGAAAATGTAGTACCAGCAAATGCAGAAAATTGGTCTTATTGCAATTTTACACTCCCTAATGTACATATCACCTACGACCGTAACAAATGGAAATGGGGAGTTGTAGAGTTCGAGGATTCTAACCCTGAATTTGATTTGAATTACTCAGGCTTTGGGACTGATACTGATTGGGTCAATGTTGGATTCAAAACAACGATTTTCTGCCATACACAAGACCAATTATTCCCAGCATGGTTTCAGATGGACATTGAGTTAACCCCAAATGGAAGCATCCCACAAGGCATGGGTGGTGGAGGTGCTATATTGAGGAGATGGAATTGGACATCGCAAGAACACTTGGCGTATTTTGCTATCACGAAAGACATAGTAAATACCGATGTTCAAGGGAAAATCGCAGTGGTAGGAATTCCACCAAGATTGTTTTTCCTATCTTATTTATTCATTCCTCTCCACTTATTTTGGTGGTTCCTTGATTTCAGAATGATAATTCCCTTAGAGGAACGACGTGGAGCAACGATGGAATTTACTATCCATGTTCATGATTAAAAGAATGATACCGAAAAGGAGATTATAGTAAAAGGACAGGAAAGTATGGATAAGAAACCTCTGATTGGAGTCAGTATCCTAGCTGTGGTTCTACTTGTGCTGGGTTCGTTGAGTAACGTGGTAGGGTATCAATCAGTCCAGACCTCACAACAGAACCTTATCAAAGAAAGAATCAATCAGAGAGAGTTGTTATTCCAGACTATTGTTGATATTGCCAATAACAAGGAGATACAACGAATCATCCTCAAATCTCAGATAAGTAAAGGGATATTCCCGACATCAGAGAGTCCTGTGTTAACAAAGAACCAAATCAGACAGATGTATTTCATCGGTCTTATTCTTTCAAAGGTTATCAGTAAATCAAGGATTCAATCAATGGTTCATAGGTATCAGTTGATTAATCCTTATTTACAGAAGGAAATAAGTGCTTTTATTAAAAAAGATGCAAATCTGAGGGAAGAAATATCACACCTCACAAAGTTAAATTATCTCCTTAATACTTCATTCTCTGAACTTACTGAATTTTTGATATGGATTATTCTATCTGTTATTTTTTTCATTCTTTTTTTAGTCTCAGGATGTAT
>CAZLDE010000191.1:2137-3511 GCA_964558215.1 uncultured Thermoplasmatales archaeon | reverse complement strand
ATAATGACTACAAAGAGAAAGGAGCCAGGGAATTTATAGATATCGGTAAAAAACCACGTCATAGAGAAATCACGCTCGTTACCATACACTTATGAACGGCACCAATAAAGGCTTTCAATCGAATCTGTATTTTTTGGTAAAATAAAAGGAGTCACTGAAGAAAGTCAAGATCTCTAAAAGGAAAAATACAATGTTAATTAATGTTGTCAATCCAAGTATGGATGTAGGTAAGATCAGCATCCTCAGATTCTTTGAGAGAATCAAGATCAGCAGCAGAAGCTTGGAAAAGCATCAGGTTTCTCATTGTCTTTGTTCGCTTTAGATCTGGGCTCGTGTCATGGAGCGGTGCACGTACTGGTTTTCTGAAAGTGGAATGTCTGATGTGTCGGATCGTGCTACCAAGCTTATGTATCTGAGGCTTGACAAAAGCCATACATCGTTTGATAACTATTTTGATGAATCTTGCGATTTTTAGAATAAAACGGTGTATCCATTTCATCGAATAAACCAGGGACTGTCCGATGAAGCGGAACGGTATCTTTTTACCGGTAAATGAGAACAACAAAAAGATAAGTATAACGACTGCTCCGATGAGCAGAATGGTTAAGAGAAGAGACAGGGGGTTTGCCTGCTGCTCGACGGTTCCTTGCGGAAGTGCGGTGACCGCGACATTGATTTCTTTGTTATAGATATCCCCCAGAAGATCCATGACTTCAAGAGTCACCGTATACTGACCAGGGGTGTTATAAATATGAGCCGCTGTTTTACCAGCACTAGTGTTTCCATCACCAAACTCCCAGTTATATGCGACAATAGCACTTCCCGGGATGGAACATTCTGATGCATCGAATTGGATGAGTTCATTGGAGAGAATGACATCAGATGAGGTACGTATCTCTACGACAATTGGTTCATCAGTTGCTTGTGAGACGATGACGGTGAGAGGTTCTGACCAACTGCTATTAAGACCCTTTTGGTCTTGGGCGATGACGGTGATGTTATAGGATGACGCGTTCATCCAAGTATGTGATAACGATGCGGTGACATTGGAGGGTAATAAGCCGGTCCAATCGCTATATGTCCCGTCCCCCCAATTGAATCGGAGTCGGATCGTGTCATTGACGTCGACATCATACGAAGTACTGATGAAATAATAGTTACCACCAGTCTGAATTTGTGTCGGGCCTGTTGGTGTATTTGGAGGATTTGGAGGGGTGTTTTCTGGGATGTACGGAGGGAGAGTTTCATTTGAGGGATCATCTCCACCACTGGGTGGTGCGCTACCTCCACCACCAGGGGGTGATGTTGAATCACGCTGCGTTGTAAAGGTGTACCAGCGACGAGTCCACGAAGAACCATCAGTCGCATTCACCC
>CAZLDE010000191.1:0-2037 GCA_964558215.1 uncultured Thermoplasmatales archaeon | reverse complement strand
GAACATTCGTCGAACCATTAGCAGGAAAAACATTCGAAAACACAGGAGGATTATTTCCCGAAGCATAAGCTGTTGTAAAGGTGTACCAGCGACGAGTCCACGAAGAACCATCAGTCGCATTCACCCACCACCGATACGTCGTCCCATACTTAAGACCAGAAATAGAGCAAGATTTCGTACCACTATACACATCATTAAAAACCCTGCTACCGACATTCGGCCGTGTCTGAATAGTACAATCAAAAGATGTTCCCTCAGGATCCCATACTGTAAGTGAGATACTCGAAGTACTAATTGGAACATTCGTCGAACCATTAGCAGGAAAAACATTCGAAAACACAGGAGGATTATTAGTATTAGTTATTTTCTCATATGCTCCGATATCCACACCACTCCCCTGCGGCCGTGAAACACCATCAAAATCACTCGAAGCAGACAACCAACCGGCCCCTGCATCAATCGCAGGAGAACTACTCAACAAATGCAGATCAGAAGAACTCTGATGAACATACTTAGGATCAGCCAAGATATAATTAGAGCCCCAGGATTTATCATCACCATTAAACCACTTATTATGACCCGTCTCACCAAAACGATAATATAGATTATTCGTCAACGTCAACCGCCCTGTGATCTCTGTTGAACGTAATTTCTGGAAATAAATCAAATAATATGATGCGCCCGTGATGATATTATTCGCAATAACAAGGTTCGTAATATCAGGAGCCGAAGGAAAGATCCGAATACCTGAGTTAGTAGAATCACCAGTATGAATCGTATTACTAAAGATGGAAACATCCGTCCAGACACAATCATCAAACGAATCAATACCACGAAAATCGATATGGTCCGGGCGTGATGATAAGGAGATGACGTTGTTATAGATGGAGATATCTTCGATAGATCCGCCCTCCTCAGCCCCGATCACAATCCCTGGCCCGCCGTACCCTGTGATCGTGTTGCAATACACATCGATATCATGATTCAAACGGCCGAAACCATCAACATAGATACCAATATGAAGCCAGTCCCATTGGAATGCTGGTGGCGCAAGTGACGTACAGATCGTGTTATGATGGATGGACCCACTGCTGCTCCCGCTTTTCACATCAATACCCTCTTTCCCATACGAGCTCAGGGAATTATGATGGATGTTAAAGCCCTGGACATTCGAAAAACTGATCGCCTCCTGCGGGCTGACCTCGACCCCGTAACTACTTAATCCATTGTTCACATCATACACCGTGTTATAATCAAATTCAACGTTCCGAACATACTTCGCCGGTTGACCAGCGCTGTAACAGTAGATGCCGGAGGATTCACAATCATGGATCACACAATGATCGATCCGAATACGATTGATCTCCCCGCCATTCAAAAAAACACCATGATTATTCGCACCCCTGATCTCCAATCCAGTGATCCGAACATACCGAGATCCGTCAAGAAACTGGAAAATACCATCATACCTGCCACTCAAACCACTCGCATCCACAACAACATGCTCAGAATTATACGGCCGAAACGTAATCCAACCAGAAGACGATCCCTGCACATACGACAAAACCACTTTCTCATGATACGTACCCCCACGAATATACACCGTATCCCCAGCACCAACCGTGTCCACAGCCTTCTGAATCGTCCGCCACGGACTCGCAAACGACCCAGAATTACCATCAGACCCACTAGTCGAAACATAATAAGACACTCCACTTGCTGAAGTAGAAAAAACAAAACACTGGGAGAATATGAGGGATAAAATAATTGTTAGTAAAAACAAACATTTGAAACAAATTTTCTTTTCCAAGATATTTTTCATTTTCATTTTTTTCTCCATATCACTATTTCTCTTTATTTTTATTGAAATGTATATCATCGGTTGTATTTTTATCGAATTGGTAAGAACATCAGAAGGAGAAAAACTCCTCTGACGTGTGTTTCTGGATTGACGATCCCTCAACCGTAAGTAACAACTCACCGTATAAATATTTTTTTCTTTAAGGGACATAATCTCTTTAAGGTTTTTTTCTGGAA
>CAZLDE010000190.1:0-3526 GCA_964558215.1 uncultured Thermoplasmatales archaeon | reverse complement strand
CCCAAAGTTACTAATACAAATTAGTTATGTGAGCCCTAATTTTCTGGTGAAATTTCAAGATAAATATCAAAAACTTTTTCAACAGGTATCAATCCCTTACACTACCATCCCGTTCCAAAGTGGCTCAAATAAAATCATTAAACGGATGGACCGGTCATATGACCCTCGCCAAGTGGTAGATGTTATACAAAAAATAAAACAGGTTTCTCCTCACACCTACTTTGAAGGTCATTTTATTGTAGGATTTCCTGGTGAAACAGTTGCAGATTTTCTAAAATCATTATTTACACTGCATTATTTTGATTATCCCATCGCATTGAGATACTCAGAGTCAAAAGGCACGAAAAGTGCATCGTTTCCTCAGAAAAAATCAGAGTTGACAAAACAGTTGAGATATACAATAATGACCTTTTTTATCAATATAATAATTTTAGCCAAATTGGTAAAAAATCCTTAACAGCGATGCAGATGGGCCCGGAGAGACTTCCTTGGTTCTTCAGGAGAGAAACCAGGCGATAGAAAGTGGTTTTGATGCCTATCGATTTAGAGGGTTGTTCGTCTCTTTCTTTCTCATCTTTTTTTTCCTTTTTGTGGAGGTTTAATAATGCTGATAGAATCGGTTTTTGATCGGATGACACATGCGGAAAAGGAAGTCGCATGTACGTTAAAAGGGCTTAGGATTCAATGGTCCTATGAACAACCCGTGTTTGTCTGGGATGAGCAGAAAAGACCACGGGTGTGGACGCCTGATTTTTATCTTCATGATTTTGGTGTGTATGTTGAGGTGTGTGGATCTAAGAATTTCGATTATGACTATCGACGGAAGGTTTTCGAGCGGAATGGGTATCAGGTGATTTTCTTACATGTCTATGAAGAATCACAAAAATGGAAGAAACATCTGTTTGAGTATCTCTGGTTCTTTTTAGATTTTCGTTATAAAATGTTAAAGAGAATCCCTTGTTCGGCCTTAGTTACTATTTAATTTTATGACTGAAGAGTCTAACAATCAAAACTGTTCAGGAATTTCCCCTTTAATGTTTCGATACGTTCTTATCCTTTTATCAAACAGCAAAAACTACATTCATATGGTTATTGTGTCTCAGCATTCAGAAGATAGATTCAGAGACTATTCCTCAGACTCAAGCAGACAATTTCAGATGGTGTCTTATCAACTCTTTCTTAATCCAACGAACAAGAGAATGATTCCAATCACCAAACATTTCGTTTTCATTTGATGTTTCACCTTTTAATGTCCCTTAAAATGGAGGAAATCTGGCCAGTCTCCCCAAGGATTCCAATCCCAATCATCCAAACCTTTACTTTTCACATCTAAACAGAACCCTTTCAAATATACATTTGTCGTCGAATCTTCATTGATTGTAATGAGTGATAAACCAAAAAATCCCCAGAGATACATACCGATAGATGTATAATTTTCAAGACTCCATTCCCCCTGCAATCCAGATGTCTTTAGATAGGTCTGTGTTGAGCCAGATACATCAAATAGTTTTGTGGCTGTTAATAATGGACTTGCTCGTAAAGGAATAAAATTGTGACCAGACATAAGAAACTCCTCCACTGCCATTTGAGGAATGTAAAATGGTGCTGAAACAATCTCAACTAAAAGTAAACCCAATAAGCTAAAAAAAGGGATGAGTAGACCCATCAACAAAAGGGGAGAAGCAATAAGAAATCCCAAAAATAACCCAGGGATTGTAACCAAATAATACAATAACCAATCGAGAAGATTAGCAGTTATATACACCAATAACGACATTGAATAAATATCTGGACCATAGGCATCAATTTTACAAAAAGAATTTTCTTTCCATTCTGAGTTAGTTGCTATCTTTCTATTTGCTACTTTTTGAAACCGTTGAAATTCATTCATCCCGTATTTACCGCTCATTAAATCCATTGCTTGATGTTGACTAAGGTTTTCGGGTAACAATCCCAAACGACTCAATTCAGATGCAATTGCATACATATCCGAACCATTCATCAGCTTCGAAAGACATAGAGCATCTTGAACTGATACATTTCGCTGAATTCCTTTCAAACCAGATAAAGTATAATATTGACACATCAAAGTAGTTTTTTCTCCTAACAAACTAAAATTCTTTTCGTTTTTGGCAGACAGTAATTGATTTTCAGAAATCCCTTGAACAACTGTCACACCAACGAACAAGAGAATGATTCCTATTGCCAACCATTTCCTTATCATGTGATTTTACCTCATAAAAGGCCAATACGCCCAAAAGCAATTGAAAAAAGAACCAATAATCAACATAATTACGACAGGGAAATAAATGGTATATCCAATTTCAATAAGTCTAGTAAGCCCATATAGAGGAAATAAAATTAATGTACAGATAACTCGGAAATCCCACTGTGTTGTATCCTTACTTTCACAATCACAATCAGAGTCCTTCAACTGAGTTATATCTGAATTGATAGTAGTATCCTTTTCAATAATAGTAGATATTTCCTTCTGCATCTCCTGATTGTTGATTTGATACTTCTCAACCAATGAATGAATCCTTGATTTACTGATAACCTTTGAAAGAATCAAACCAATGAAATACATCTGTCTGATTTGGTTCTTTGTTATAACTGGCAACTCTGATGATGGGAATATCCCTCTACTCATCTGGGATTTGAGGATGATTCGTTGTATCTCTTTGTTGTTGGTGATATCAACGATGGTCTGGAACAACAACTCTCTTTGGTTGATTCTCTCTTTGATGATGTTCTGTTGTGAGGTCTGGACTGATTGATACCCGACCACATTCGATAAAGAGGTAAGAGTAAGTAGAGTTACTGCAAAGATGCTTATTCCTGTTATCAACCATTTTCTTTTCATATGATTTTCCTCCAATGAACTCTATGTGAAGTTCTTTATTGATTTGGAATTCCTAATCAATGTTGACATATACAATATGAACGACATGAATAAGCATGAGTAGGAAATAACAACCCTGGTAATTCAACAAATATAAACCATATAAGACTCCATATGGGCCACAAAAGTAAAAACCCCAGACAAACAATGGGTATATCACAAGTCAAATATCCAGAAGTCATATTAAGATTATCTTTTTCTGTGATAAAGTTCATGATTGCATCAGGGTTTATTTTTAATAAATGAAGAACTTGTGTAATCTGAAAACGACATATACCCCGTAAGGTATCGTCTTGTCTTGCTTTTTGTATACATAATTCTGTGAACTGTGTAAATGTCGTATCATCCATTTTACTGATGATGTCTATAACTTTCTTCAGTTGTTCAGTCCTATTATCTCTCAATGGGAATTGTAATGGATTTCCTCTATCCATTCCAATATATTGAGATGTGAGGAGGTTCTGTTGTTGATTTGTCGCCCTCTGTGTCCTTGTTTGGAATAAAGGTGAATCATTCACCGTTGATTTTACTGTTTGATACCCAACAACATTACTCAACGATGTTAGAATAAGGAGAATCACTGAAACAGTGTTGATTCCAATTACTAACCATTTTCTTTTCATA
>CAZLDE010000189.1:0-3534 GCA_964558215.1 uncultured Thermoplasmatales archaeon | reverse complement strand
GAAATTTCTAAGATTGGTAGTTCTAAGAAAATTAAGGTTGATGTTCGTATAATTTCCGCTACGAACCGAAATCTGGTCGATAAAATTAGTAAAGGACATTTCAGAGAAGATTTGTATTATCGGGTTAATGTATTTCCTATTCATATACCCCCGCTCAGAGAACGACGCGACGATATTCTACCATTAGCTCAGTATTTCCTGAAAAAATTCACTGCAAATAATAAAAAACCGATAAAGAAATTTACCGAAAAAGCATTGGGCATACTTGAGTTATATGACTGGCCTGGGAACGTTCGTGAACTAAAGAACTGTGTTGAGCGAGCGGTTGTTACGTGTGATGGTGATAATATTAACACGTATGACCTCTCATTGGTACATTTTGAGGAAACTGAATCTGACTCCATTACCAACAACGGTTCTCTCGCGGATATCGAAAAAAAGGAAATCATCAAGGTATTAAAACAATTCAACGGACATCGATCGAAAGCCTCCCGGTACCTTGGAATAAACAGGAAAACGCTCAGAGAAAAAATCAAGAGATACAATATCAATCTTTAAACGGTTTATGGTACTTTCTTATCCAATTTACTCACTTCATGGTACAATATATCCCAAAACGAACATCCTATAAATCCTCTCACTCAGTTGTCTGTCTCCCCCAGTTTTACATCCCAATACATTGAATACTAATGAGAAAGGAACTGCAAACTATACAGAATACTCCTTTTCATTTTCTTGGCACCTTTTTCGCATCTGTTCTACAACGTGACAGACCCAGTATAAATATTCGAAAATAAAGTAATTTGCTGAATTCACTGATAATTAAGGAGATGTGACATGAATAGCAATATAAAATCACCGCACATTGAGCAACCGGATATTCTGGTGATTGATGATGATGAGTCCATGTGTGAGGGTTGCAGGCAGACCCTTGTAGAAGAGGGATTCAGAGCTACCATCGCTATGGACGGAATCCAGGGATTACATATAGTTGAGGAGTCGCATCCGAAGATAGTTCTTGTCGACCTCAAGATGCCGGGTATGAGTGGACAGGAAGTTCTGGCAAAAATATCACAGATAGATCCTGCCATCGTATCAATCGTCATCACTGGATATGGTTCCATTGATACAGCTGTTGAAACTATGAAAGTAGGAGCATTTGATTTTCTGACGAAGCCATTTGAAATGGAGAAGCTGCTCGACTCGGTCAAACGTGGAATGAAGGCCAGAGAAACGAAGGAAAAGGAAATCTATGAAAAGAAGGTATTAGCTCCTGTTGAAGTCCCGAAGAAGGAGGTAGATAGACAGGACGTCCTTTTGAAGGGACTTGAAACACTTGGGGATTACTGTGCTCTTGGATTGGACAGACACCAATTTTATGAGGAATTGCGTCATCTTGAAGCCGAGGCCCGTTATCATGCCGAGCGATTGGGGCATATTCAGCAACGGGAAAAGGCCATCAGCAATATCGTTCAAGATCTTCATGTTGTCGACGAAGTTATCGTTCGTTATCAATACCGAAAGAATGCATTGATCCAAATGCTTCTTGGCATACAGAGTGAACTCTATTGGCTGCCTCTCCATGCATTGAAATGGTTGTCTATGCGCCTCAACATTCCCATTGCACGGATATACACTATCGCGAATTTCTACGAGGCGTTCAGCCTCGAACCGCGCGGCGCACATCTCATTCAGGTGTGCGAAGGGACAGCCTGTCATGTCCGCAGCGCTTCGGAATTGATGGATAGGGTTTCCACAATGCTCAATCTCAAACCAGGTGAAACTGATAAGGATCAGATATTCACTCTTCAGTCTGTCCATTGTTTCGGGTGCTGTGCGCTCGCCCCGGTGGTCAAGATAGACGACCAATATTACAATAATCCGAATATGACACGGCTGAAAAAACTGTTTGATTCTCATAGAGAAAAGAGGGAAGAGTCATGGAACGCTTGACATCATTTAATGACCTGAAGAAATTACAGGAAAATCTTGCCACACGCCGAGATCCCAAAAAGAAATCAGTGACAATCTGCTCCGGCACCGGTTGTCTTGCATACCGTTCCCGAGAAGTATTCGAGGCATTCAGGGAAGAATTTGAAAAGCAGGAACTAAAACATTCGGTGGGGCTTCGAAGAACAGGGTGTTATGGTTTCTGTGAACGGGGGCCGATCGTCGTAATTCATCCCGACAGGATATGCTATCTTGGGACGAAAAAGAAAGATGTGCCCCGTATTGTCCGTGAGACTCTCGGAGAGCATAAGATAATCGAAGATCTGCTATATAGAGATCCTACGACCGGGAAACGCATCCAGCACATGGACGACATACCTTTTTACAAACATCAGAAACGACTGCTTCTGTCCAGCAACGCACTTATCGATCCCAAAAGCATTGAGGACTACTTTATGATCGGCGGGTACGGAGCGGCAGGGAAAGCACTGTTAGAGATGGTTCCCGAAGAGGTGCTCGAGGAAGTCAAGAAAGCGAATTTGAGAGGCCGTGGCGGTGGTGGATTTCCGGCTGGCCGCAAATGGGAAACTGTTCGTAACGCCTCTGATGAACCGAAATATGTTATTGTTAACGCCGATGAAGGGGATCCGGGAGCATACATGAACAGGAGTCTCCTGGAAGGTAATCCTCACAGCATTTTAGAGGGACTGCTTATCGGCGGGTTTGCGATCGGTTCTCATGAAGGTTACATTTATGTCCGTCAAGAATACCCCCTTGCGGTGGAAAATACTGAGCTGGCCATACAGCAAGCAAGAGAATTCGGACTGTTGGGACCAAATATCCTAGGCTCTGGGTTCGATTTTGATGTTACTATCCACCGAGGGGCCGGTGCGTTCGTCTCAGGAGAATCCAGCGCGTTAATGACTGCGATAGAAGGATCCGTGGGGGAACCACGACCGAAATACATACACACGGCGGTGAAAGGTCTCTGGGACAAACCGACATGTCTCAACAATGTTGAGACATGGGCAAACGTACCCTTCATCATTAAAAATGGTGCGGACTGGTTCAGACATATCGGAACTAAAACGAGTTCGGGAACGAAAATCTTTTCCTTAGTGGGAAAGATAAACAATTCCGGACTTGTGGAAGTACCAATGGGTATAACCCTCAAGGAAATGGTTTACGATATTGGCGACGGAATTCCAAATGGGAAACAGTTTAAGGCGGTGCAGACGGGGGGGCCGTCCGGTGGAGTTATCCCGGAAAAAATGCTCGATACACTTGTTGATTTTGATGAGCTTGACCGTGCTGGCTCGATGATGGGTTCTGGCGGGATGATCGTGATGGACGAGGACACCTGTATGGTCGATACAGCTCGGTACTATACTGACTTTCTCGCCCATGAATCCTGCGGGAAGTGTGTCCCATGCCGTGAAGGATTGCGCCAGATGCTCACAATACTGAGTAATATCACTGCAGGAAAAGGCCGTGAGGGCGATATTGATCTTTTGATCGAACTGGCGGAATTCATGAAGGTTGCAGCTCTTTGTGCACTCGGTAGTACGGCCGCCAATCCAGTAC
>CAZLDE010000188.1:0-3543 GCA_964558215.1 uncultured Thermoplasmatales archaeon | reverse complement strand
TTAGAAAAATCTCTCAGACAAGAACTCTGTTTCTCCAGAAGCTAAACAAATACTATTTCTCCTTCTTTTCATCCAATAATTATAAAAGGGATACCGTTATTCGAGGTTAAATGGACGATCTTGAGGCAATCAAGAAGAAAAAACTCGAGCTACTAAAAAAACAATATATGGATAGAGGTAATACCATGGAAAAAAATTGGCCAGATACCCCGATACATATTCTAGATGCTGATATGGATGAAACAATAAAAAAATTTCCGACCATTGTTATCGATTGCTGGGCACCATGGTGTGGCCCCTGTCGGATGATAGGACCAGTTATCGAAGAGCTTGCAAAGGAGATGAAAGGAAAAATCGTCTTCGGAAAACTCAATGTTGATGAAAACCCGCAAACCTCGATGAAATATAGAATCATGAGCATCCCGACCCTTCTGATTTTTAAGAACGGGGCTCTTGTCGACCAACTTATTGGTGCCATGCCAAAAGAAATGCTCCTTCAGAAATTGAAACATTATCACTAAACCATCCTGATGCAGATGAATAAAAAAACCACTTTTTTTATCATTTGTCTTCTGTTAGCACTACTGTTTTTTTCTGGTTGTACAGAAAATAAGCCTCCGGCATCAGGAGAAGATTTCACATTCACTACTCTGCAGGGAGAAATAAAACATCTCAGCGACTACCGGGGAAAAATCGTAATCCTGGATATGTGGGCGACCTGGTGCCAACCTTGCCAATATCAAATGTTGGAATTACGGAAAATATATGAGAATTATAGTAGAAACGACGTCGAGATCCTCTCGATTAATATTGATGAAAGAGAAACGGTTCAACAAATACAAAGTTTCTTAGATGAGTATCAAGAATATGGCTATGAGCTGACGTGGGTCTTTGGAAGGGATGATGGGTCAATCTGGGAAGCGTACAAAGTTGGAAATGGAGGTATTCCTGCATTATGTATCTTTGATAGAAATGGAACCCTTTCATTTTCCCATGAGGGATTAGCAGTCTATGATCAGATTCCGGAGGGCTTTCCTACAGATCTTGTAAAACTCGCCCTGATTCTTGATAACCTCCGCTGATTGGAAAAATACTGATTCACTCCTACAGGCGTGCGAGCTTTGTCCCGAAAAAAGGGAAATATTTATTACTCCCACGTGGGTTATGAGCCGCATATTCATAGGGCAGACACAAACATCGAAGTCCTAGTTAAAAACTTGAGGGAGCATAGAAAAATATGAAGAACGAGAAAAAATTTATCCTATTCGTTGTCGCAATAGGACTATTTGGAGCAACTATCTGTTCAGCAGCTGAAACAGCACCAATATTTGGGGAGATCAACGCATCCCCTGCCTCACCCACCGCGTTATCAACCGTTACACTCTCCGTAACAATAAGTGGTGTAACACCATCTGAAGTGCGAGTGACCGTCGAAGAATGCAATGGACAGACTGGTATCTGTTACCCCGATATCCAGAACGTTTCTATGTCGCTAGATGATGGGGCCTATAAAGCGGATGTCACCTTGAAGCATGCGGATGCTACGTATATCACCTGCAAGACCTTGGCAAAAACAGATGGCACATGGACCGCATCAGAAGAAAAGAGGATCGACCTTTCAGAAAATACAAATGGGAACACGAATGGAGACGGCGACAATGGCGGTGGTACGCCAGGATTCGAATTACTTGGAGTGCTCGTGGCAGTAGGAGTTCTATTGATAATAATCGGAAGAAAGAGAGCTTAATGAAACTACAACTCAAACGATTAGTTTCTCAGATTATTCTTTTCTTTTCCGCAAATCTGGGTTATCCAGGCTACCCGGGATTAAAAACCGGGTTTTGTTATCCTTTTTTTTACTGTCAGGCGTGTCCTGCAGCAACCTCGGCATGCCCGTTACGTTCATTGGAACAAAGTGTTGATAAGGGTAGCTTCACTTGGAGGTTATTCCTCTACCCTCTGCTGATTATTGGTTTTCTTGGTATAGTAACAGGGCGGGCGGTGTGTGGTTGGGCTTGTCCGATCGGGTTACTTCAGCGGGTGACTGGACGTGTTGCTCGGAAGGTAAAAAAATTTCCTCTTGCTCGAAAACTTGGTACCCATAAAATCGAGAAGTACTTGCGGTACACTAAATACGTCATCCTCATCAGCCTTGTCTTTGTTACTTCCTATCTGATTGGTTTTATCTTTACTGATATTTGTCCAGTTGGCTTTTTGACTGGAACAATCCCGGTTCTTATCCTAAATCCCGGGAAATTTGTTCCTAACTTTTTTTTCTCGTTTGCCTTGGTTATCTTCATCTTATTTATTGCCCTGATTTTTCTTGTGGAACGGGGGTGGTGCCGTTATTTCTGTCCTGTAGGTGCGCTTCTTGCACCGTTTAACAAGATTAGCTTTTTACATATCTCTGTTGACTTAAAAGATTGTGTCCACTGCAATGTCTGTTCCTATGAATGTCCCATGGGAATCGATGTACCAAACATGAATCGAGACCCAGAGTGCATCTTATGCGGAAAATGCGTTAGCGCCTGTCCGAACGAGCTGATTTCCTTTGAGAGGAGATAGCAATGAAGAAATTCTTTGCTTTACAGGTCTGTGCCCTTGTCCTAGTTTCAGGTAGTCTAGGAACGATGTTTGCGTTCACCCCAGTCTATGACGAGGTACGATCAGGGATTGTTCTTGTGCTATGCTTAAGTTGCTTGAAACTTGAACCAAAAACCATCGCAGATTTTACCTTTGAAACAGCGAACAATGCACCTCATCCTGAGTTTGTGTTGGAGAATTTGTCACATGGACCCGTCTTTTTACATTATAGTGGTGATGCGTGCGCAGGCTGTGACGTGATGTACCCCGTGATACAAGAGTTGTTTTCGATAGAGTTTGGGAAGCAGGACATGTTCCATAGTCTTGTCTCTTTTGAGAACTCCACGGTTGCATACATCTACGTCAATATCCATCATACGACCGATGTGCTGAGAAACGCTCAACGTATTTATGACAAAGATTATATTTTTGGAATCCCAATGTTTACCATTGTGACCCTTGGTTATGACAACGGGAAGGTTAAACCGAAATATACGACCTTGTATGGGACATTAACAACCTATGGTGCTACCACTGATGAACAACGGCTTGTGTTTCTACAACAGCTGGTCGGAGAAAGCATCGAGATGTACGAACAAAACGAAGCAGGCTATCCACACCATTAGTATAAAAAAAAAAAGAAAAAAAGAACGAAGGAAATAACGAGTTTTTCCTTAAATCTCACCACTGAGGATTTTTTGTCTGAGGATGTCAAACTGGGCTCGCGTTAACGTACAGACGTTCTCTTTTTCGCCAATAATCACCTTATCGCTCCGGATATCCACAACAGGACATTTCGGAGGGACACATACTCCATCATTGCATAATACAACTTTCATATTATCCCTCTTATTATCAATTGTTAACTCTCTATTAGGCTTTTAATATTTAAATATCTTTCGAAACACAGTAGTTCGGCAATCAAGTGAATGAAATAACGATGAGGATTCCTATTTCTGA
>CAZLDE010000187.1:0-3619 GCA_964558215.1 uncultured Thermoplasmatales archaeon | reverse complement strand
TATACTCTCCGATCGCAGTCCCAGATAGTTGTGTGCTGACATCTCGAACCCCCTTGGTTCGTTCGACAACAGCGATATCACGGTCCGTGAAATACTCACTTGATGAGCCGCCCATCCCAAATGAAGAGATAAAATCACCACCCGTACTGACAATAACCACATCAGAGAGCGATGACAGCTCCCCGGTGACTGCCTGTTGCATCCCTTCACCAAGGGCCATCAAAGAGATAATCGCCATAATCCCAATCGCTATACCAAGCAGTGTCAATAGTGAACGAGACATACGATGCTGAAGGTTTTTTATGGCTATTTTCACATGGTCTCTAAACATACTCTTCCTTCACCACGCCATCTTGGATACGAAGCACCCGTTTCGCACGTTGCGCGATTGCCATGTTATGAGTAACCACGATGATGGTCTCACCTCGTCGATTGACCTCCTCTAAAATATTCATGATGTTCTCACCGGATTTTGTGTCAACGTTACCGGTGGGTTCATCGGCTAGGATAATCGAAGGATCGTTGGCTAAGGCCCTTGCGATTGCGACCCGTTGCTGTTCCCCTCCGCTCATCTCAGAGGGTTTATGGGTTAATCGTTTTGAAAGATCGACTAACTGGAGAAGTTTCTTTGCTTTTGCTGTCCTCTGCTGGCTGTCAACACCGGCAAACCCCATGGACAGTTCAACGTTCTCCATGGCATTTAATGTAGGAATCAGATTATATTTTTGAAAAATAAACCCTATCTTTTCTCGTCTGATGCGTGCAAGCTCATTTTCATTTAACTTTGAGACATCGCTTCCGTCGATGAATATCTTCCCTGCGGTTGGTTTATCAAGACACCCAAGAAGGTTCATCAAGGTTGATTTCCCAGAACCTGATGGTCCGATGATAGCGATATAGTCCCCTTTTTTTATCTGCAAGCTTGTTGGACATAAGGCAAAGACCTGCAGGGGAGGTTTTCCGTAGGTTTTTGATATGTCCTGGGTGATGATGACCTCATCAGTCATTATGCCTGCCGCCGTTTTTTCCATCGGATGTAGAAGAGTACAAAGAGGATAGCAACGACGATGACAATGATTACCGGTGTTAAACAGGTTAAAAGTGATGAGGTGAAAGGCATACCATTCGACTCCGATGAACTCGTAGACCCTCCTGATGCCTGATAACTTACCCCGGGTCCTTGGACTACGCTGAATGCTTTTGTGACGATCGGTGTTTCATAGTAATCGTTTCCTTGTTTGAATGACACAATGAATCCGACGAAATGGCTTCCGTAATCAATCATATCAGCGTAGATATCAAAGGAGGCGGAGAACACATCATCAGGGTCCATGGAGCCAATGAAATACTGCGATGGGATGATCGTCGTGTTGCATACAGGGGTGATCAGAACCCCGGTTATCTTCTCTGTTTTTGCGTTATACACCTCAATGCTGATCCGAGCGGACCCCCCTTTGGTGATACTGATGGGAAAATTCGTAATGATAGGTGCCACATCTAAGGCATCGATGACCGTGAGAGGAACAACCAGTGAGTTCGTATGGAGGTTATCACCGTTTTTATAGCTCAGATCAAAGCTGATGTCCCGTGGTCCGGTGCCAAGTGGTTTGACTGAAAAGACAATATCCTGTGACGTCTCCGCTGCCAGGGACCCAAGGAAATAGCTCTGGGGCACGAACTCGACATTGTCACCATGTGGTGTGAGTATCACTTCTTTAACCGGGTTGTCTCTTTTATTTATCGCGGTGATGATCAGCTCTGTAGTGCCACCTTGTGATATCTTTGATGGGATATTCTTTGCTATGATATCCACCGATGCGTTACTGACTTTCATGAGGAGTGGATAGGAGACATCAGTACCACCACTCACATCGATATCGACTCGCGGGAAGTACACACCCTCGCTCATATTGGCATCGACAAGGAGTTTAAAGGATACTGACATACTTGTTCCTGCTGCAAGAAACCCAAGATCATTGTACTGTGTTATCGCCCGTATTTGATTTACACCAGACTGCGCCGGGATGATCCGGATGCTTTCGATGGTTGCTCCCAGGGTCCGGGTTGTGGAGGTTGACTCCGACCCTGATGTTGCGGTAGTTGTCTGGGTTGCGGTGGTTTCCGCGTTTCGTATCTGCAGGGTGAGTATCGCGCTGTCACCAGGCATGAGGTTCTCTGGAGATACCATATAATCTGCAACAATAATTGATGGTTGTGCGATGGCAGCTGGAATGAGCAGCATCAGTCCCAGGATTAGGCTTCCTAGAAGAATCAGTTTTACTTTCATGAGGTACATCTCCTTTTATTCTCTGTGTTGGGTCCGGTAATACGCATCTGTGAAATAAGGTTTGCTATCGTATTGTTAAAAAATTTTTTATAAACAAACTGTATTTGTTAAAAAAAGAGAAAAAAAAAAGGATTTTAGGTGTAGGTTCCCCAGAAATACAATGCGGGGCCGACTGGTGCCATGAACCTGCCGATGAGGGTGTTGTTCTGTGCACGTAAAAACCCAACGACGGGCAATGACCGCTCCGTGCCGTTCACCATGGTTGAGATTCTTCCGACAAGCAAGTGCCTTCCGAATCGCCCTCTCAGAGTTCCTGTCCTGTTTGCTGTCTCCCAGTCACCGGTGAATCTGCCACCACGGTTACGCATCTCATAGGTCCCGGACATCGTCCCGACGATGGTAGCATTTTCCCCTTGTCGTTTGTATCCGATATTTGCGTCAAATGTGCCATCAGTAAACAACGGTTGCTGTTGTTTGAGCTGTGTCGTCAAACCAGGTGCTGCCGCTGCTAGTGACACGCCTAGAAATAATAGGCATACTCCAAGTATGATACCCTTTTTCATTTTTTGTATCCTCCTTTTTTCATTTATACATGAAGAAAGATGATGAGAATATATATAATTTTACCAGAATTCTACCCTATTTTATGAAAAATTCAGAGACAGAGGAGAGGGTGTTCTGCACTGTTTCCACTGTTCAAGAAATCCGTTCTAGTAAGATTATTGCAGTTTATTCATACTTATTTTTTTTATGATTCACCTCAGCATCACGGATGTGATTTCTTAAAAGCTCTCATCAAAGATATGGGATTAATTCTGGTGCGATTTGGGTAAAACCATATATAATTTAATGAAATATCTTTGAATCAGAATAAATGAAGGTATGTGATCATGAAGACAAAAATAATCATCGTCGCAATCGCAGCTCTTCTCCTTTTCTCAGGAGTTGTTATGGCTGTTGAAAAACAAGCTGATGACTACCAATGTAACGCGGAGAACAACTATCAACCCTTGCCTGGTGGAAATGGGTTGATGCAGCAGATCAGGAACCGAATCCGTGACATGCTTGGGATGTGCCAAGGTGGTGCGAACCTCACAGAACTTACTGGTATCATGACTTATGATGGGGCAAACTTCTTTATCGAACTTGTTGAGCTTCATTTCGGACCAACCTGGTATATCACCTCGGCAATGTCTGTTGTTGATTACGACCAGGATGGAGAACTTGAGCTTATCATTGATGAGCTGCTTGGTTTGGTCGACACAGAAGTGACTGTTGAAGGACACTATCAGTCAGACAACTGGATGAGTGTTTTTACCATCAACGGTGAAG
>CAZLDE010000186.1:0-3664 GCA_964558215.1 uncultured Thermoplasmatales archaeon | reverse complement strand
AAAAAAGAATGTATCCTTTTCGATTGTTAATCTTTTTACAATTTCTTTAAAAAATTCAGAGGGAAAGAATGTGACGTAAGACAAGAGAAAGAAGAACGTATAAAAACTGGAACAAGGATTCCTCTCTATTCTCTCAGGAGGTGTTTTCTTGAAGAAGAAACAAATGAGGAAGGAAACGAGGGAAGAGGTGGACGATATTACTGAAGAAGACGTCAGAGTACCGTTGGGCACCTTGGTTATCGATAAACATACGACGGTGAACATATTTGATATGGCTGACTACTACGACGTTTTTGCTGCGATAGAGGGAACCGTGTTGGCGTTCTGGGGCCAGGAGCGAAAGTTTCGAGATACGGATGTTCTTTTTGCGTTTACCTCGCTTCTGAAGGATTTTGACCATCAGCCGGAAGGCTCCCTGGCATCAGAGATAGCTAAATGCGTCAAAGCAATCCTTCTTTCCAGGAAACAGGAAAAGCTGAAGGACTACACCTATGGGGAGATTACAAGTTGTCTGTCCAAGCTCATCACGATCGCCAAGGACCATCGCAGCCCTGATGGGATCGGGTACCTGAAATGGGTGCAGACCTTCTTTGCGGGGAATATGCCGATGGACAAAGAATCGATCCTTGAATATCTGTTTACAAACGAACTGTAGGTTCGTGTGTCGTTTTCTGGGAGGTTGTCTCTCAGGAGCAACGGGGTCATCGAAAAAACTAAATAGTATTAATTACCATAATGGTAATTATGAATAGATATACGAAGATGTACAGCTGGTTGTATCACACGTTTGGCACCACCACGTTTACGATTGACGAGTTCAGGATGATGTTTCCCAGCTCCCAGCCCACAAAGATCATCCATGATTTAATCAAATCACAGTTCATGAGACGAATAAAACGGGGGACCTATCAAGTCGTAAAACCAGACGAGTTCGTCCACAACATCGTCAAAGAAAACGTAGAAACACGCCATATTTTGTCACAAGCTACGAAACAATACGCCTACACCCACAGCACGGCCGTCAACATCTGGACAGAGGGATACTACTGGACCGATTTTACCAAAGGCTTCAAACCAATCCACATCACCATCCGCCGATCCGATGTACCGTACTGGATCGAATTCTTCAGGCAGAACGATACAGAATACGTTTTTGAGTCCGAAAGCAAGACCGTGTTTGGGGTCACCTACGTCTTGCATCCAAAAGAAACAGTCAGCGTCCAAACAAAAGACGGCACCCCCGTCGTTCCTTTAAAGGAGATAGTCCAGTACTGCAAGAACAATAGGATCATCTATCAACCCGCATTGGAATATTTAGATAAAAAATATCACTTGGGATTATTCGACGGCTACGAGCAGGTGACGTCATGAGTACTGATTTTTCGCAACGGGAAAAAGAATGCTTCGATTTCCTGCGCCGCATCCCAGAAACAACACCCTACGTCGTCATCGGAGGATACGCCGTGACATCCTACGGGTTCCCCCGGTTCTCTGTTGACTTGGACCTCACGATACCGATACGTGAACTGCCGTTTTTTAAGAACCAGGCAAAAAAGTCTGGTTTTGTGTTTACAAAGGGAAAAGAGGATCTTGCGTATGCTGGGAGATTCGAACGGTATGAGAAAGACCTGGTCAGCATCGACCTTCTCATCAATGGGGTCGCGTCACGTCAAACCGGATACTGTTATCCATTTTCCTATATTTTCAAACACTCCCACATCAGGGAGACCAGCGGCTGGAACCCTGCAAATACCGTAAAAGCCAGAATCGCGACAAAGGAGATGCTCCTTGCATTGAAAATCCATTCGATGAGGACTGCCGACAAAAGGGATATCATCATGTTGTGCTACGAAAAACCCACCATTTCCACTCTCCTTGCTCACCTCACCAAAGGCCCAAGGAAACAAGTACAGGGACACATCGATGAGTTACGAGCGCTCTTAGGAAACGCTGCGTTGAAGGATTCACTCAAAGGAGTCTATTCCATTGATGAATTCATCTATAAAAAAACCATAAAGAATTGTGAACAGACGTTGGATGAACTCAAAACATCACTTTCGGGGTGTGCTGAAACAGGTACTGTGTAATAAGACCGAGAGGGTATGACTGAAAGGAATATTCCTGGTTGTATTCTACATAAAAAAATCCTTTTGTTTTTCTTCATCGCTATGGTTCCTAGCATGTTTTCTGGTGGTTTGTCCAACTTTCTGTGCGGACCTCTTTTATAGGATAACCTCTCTATTAAGTTTCTAGGAAGTACGAGTATGAAATCGATTGTGACGTGTTTGATAGCTGGAGTGATGATTCTTGGTGGACTTGGGGTCAGTGGTGGTTCTGTCTTAAAAAATACGATGCCGGTCAGTGGTGCGGAAAGCTATGACCTGGTGATCATCGCACCAGAGCAGTTTTCTCTGGAGCTTGCAGGCTTGGTTGGGCATAAGAACAGCCATGGGGTCCTCTCTTTTTTACAGACGGTTGAAGACATTTATGGGCAGTACCCTGGTGTTGATGAGGCGGAGCAGATAAAGTATTTCATCAAAGATGCCTATGATACGTTTCAGGTGCGCTATGTGCTTCTGGTTGGGGATATCGATCAGGTGCCGATCCGCAGGACCGCGCTGTCCTGGGAGTATTACGGGGATGTTGTTGTTCCTGATGTGCTGACGGATCTTTATTACGCGGACCTGTATGATGCCAACGGGTCGTTTACCTCCTGGGACCCGAACCATGACGGGTTGTTTAGTGAGATCCGTATGGTGATGGATGACAGACCGTATACGGAGACGTTTGAGGTCATTGATTCTGTGGAGATGGTCCCTGAGGTGATGGTCGGACGGCTGCCGTGCTCCTCGGTCCGTGAGGTTACCATTGTTATACAGAAGATTATAACGTACGAGACCACGACGTACGGGTCTGCATGGTTCAATCGGTTAATCCTTTTGGGTGGGGATACATTCCCCTCCGTGGGTGGTATCAGTGAAGGTGAGGTCGTCACCGAGCATATCGCCTCCTTGCTGCCTGGGTTTACGCCGGTGCGGTTGTGGACGTCGACGCAGGGGTTCCGGCCCTGGAAGATAAACAGGGAGATCTCCAAAGGAGCAGGGTTTGTGAGCTACTCAGGACACGGGTTTCAATATGGGATAGCAACCTCAGAGTATGACAACCCGGCACGGAAATACTATCTCTTACCGTACATCCTTGGGATCCGCAACAAGCAGCGGTACCCGGTGATGTATTTTGATGCCTGTCTGACCGGTGCGTTTGATTACCAGGTCGTTGGGATCGATGTGCCGTGTTTCGCCTGGGCATTGGTTAAGAAACAGAATACGGGGGCTATAGCTGCTGTTGCCGCCACCCGGGTCGGGTTTGGTGGGTTTGCTGGTACCCCGCTTGTTGCTGGGGCGAGTCGTCTGCATGCCTCGTTCTTTGAGGGATACAGCCCTGGGGTGAGCCTGGGGGAGATGTTTATCCAAGCGCAGCAGGCGTACATCGAGGATGTCTGGGAGAGCATCATCTACGATCCGCTGACGGTACAAGAGTTCTGTTTGATCGGGGATCCGAGCCTACGGGTTGGGGGATACGAACAATAAACTTTACTCTTTCTTTTTTGAAAATAAGGAAGGAAGTTAAAAATGGATTATTCTGGTATAGATAAGAACCTGTC
>CAZLDE010000185.1:0-3679 GCA_964558215.1 uncultured Thermoplasmatales archaeon | reverse complement strand
GTCTGAAAGTAAATTATTTATACAAACCGACGATTTACACTACGAAGGAGAAGGAGAGGAAGGGACGAACCCCATGGAATTGAGCAGAGAATTCACTGAGAAATTCTCAGAAATATTTTTAGAAGAAAACATGGCTGACTTCTTTACTCTAAAAGAAGAGAGCCGCTAATTCCCCTCTTCTTATTTTTTTTTTTTAGAGTCTCTGGTGATAATATTTTTAATCAACTGTCTTATTGGGAGGTCTATGAAGGTTCTTGCTGTTGCTGACATCCATGGGTCTCAATATCGGTTGAATCTGGTGTTGAAGAACGTAGCACGCTATCAGCCTGACCTGGTGGTGGTCTGTGGGGATATCACCCAGTTCGGGCCAGGGGAGCTTGCCACAACCCTGTTGAACCAGATACCGGTTCAGACCCTTGCAATACCAGGCAATATTGACACGTTTGATGTCGATGAGGGTATCACGAAGAGCAACGCGACGAATCTTCATCAAAGACGGGTTGTTGTCCAGGGGATACCGTTTGTTGGAATCGGAAGAGAGATCCCAACGCCTCTGAAAAATCTGATGATTGTCGATGGGAAGGCGCAGAAACCGTTACTGGAGACTGTTGATTCGACAAGTGTGCTTGTGACCCATTATCCACCATTCAAGCTTCAGGATAAGATCTTCATAGGGACCCATGGGGGAAGTAAGGAGCTGCGTAGCCTTGTTGATACCAGAAAGCCGCTGCTTGTCCTCTGTGGTCATATCCATGAGGACCCTGGGGTGACACAGGTAGAGAAGACGACGGTTGTGAACTGCAGTCTGGGGAAACGAACTGAAGGGGCGATCATAGAGATAGACAAGACGGTCACGGTCACCATCCTTGATTAAAATATTCTGAAAAAAAGGGAGTAGCCCCGAACGGATTCGAACCGATGTCACGAGAACCAGAGTCTCGTATGATTGACCTCTACACTACGGGGCTATCAGTTTTTTCTGCCGTTTTATGTTCAAAGGGGGAGGAATTTCTTTTTGTTTATGTAATTTTCTCTCTCTATGTTTCCATGAATAAAATTTTTATCCTTCTAGAGTCTTTCTTGTTTCAACTACTCGGCTGGTGTGTCGTATAAAAGTTGATATCATCGGTGCAGGACCAGGTGGCCTGAGCGCTGCCATCTCAATCAAAGACCATGACCCAGGAATCAAGGTCATCGTCCATGAGAAATACAAAACGATAGGGTATAATCATGAGGGGCGGCGGTGCGGTGAGGCACACTCGGTTGAACGAGAATGGAAGAAATGGGTACCGGTCGGTCCAAGTATCTTTAACATGATCCTTCGTGCGGAAGTCACCATAGGGAAACATCATTATGTTGCTCAACGACCACCGAATGTGGCGTTTATGTTGAATCGCCAGGAGTTCATCTGCCAGCTCGCCCGGGATGCAGAGAAAAAAGGGGTGGAGTTCAAGACAAACGATAAGATACGCTCGGTCGATGATCTGGATGGGGATGTGATCGTCGATGGGTCAGGCTGTCCGAGTATGGTGAAACGAGAACTTGGTATCGGCAGGGGTTTTATCGGGACGACGTACCAGGAGACCCTTGAGGATGCGACTTGTTTTCAACCTGACGTCCTTCGGATTTTTTTCTCTGTTCCAGCGGGGTACTACTGGATTTTCCCTCGCAACCCTGAGAAACAGGAAGTCAACATCGGTGTTGGGACGTTTGGGGATTACGGTTATGACCTCAGGAAGATGCTTGAGTCTTTCAAGGAACAACAACAGGTCACAGGAAAGGTTAACTATGTGGTCGGAGGCTTGATTCCTCTTGGGTTGCAGCGTCCGTTTCTGCATCGGAACATCTTGTTTGTGGGTGATGCAGGGGTCGGTGCGTTCCCCTTCACAGGGCAGGGGATTTACCGGGCGTTGTTAAGCGGTGATATCGCGGGTCGTTGCATCGCACGCAACAAAGTGAAGTACTACCCCATAATCATTCGGAAGGAATTCATGCAATGGGAGATGATCGGGCAGGCATTCGCCAAGATGAATCTGGTGTTCCGAAGGATCAACCCGGAGTTGTTTCTCTCGTCGATGAATCTGCTAGTCAAACAAGGGAACCAGCTCAGTGTTCTGAGCCATTAAGTCATTCAAGCTGCTTCGGGTGCTTTTAGGTCGGTTGTAGTTGTTCTGCTTTGATGAACAAGAGATGATGGATTAGCAGGGACACAACTTTTTTCAGAGGCGTTGATCGGTCAGAGTTAAAAAGGCAGATGATACCGGTATCATCAGATTGACTGAGATACATCCGGGTATGGATTCCTGGGATATCGCCACTGTGCCCGATGATAAGGTTTTTTCTGAGTGGCTGTTTCATGATCATCCATCCCAGACCATAGCGATAATTATAGTAGATGTTCCCTGGTGGTTGGATGGTGTGCATCAGATCTATGGTTTCGTTGTCTAGGATGCGTGTGCCGTTGTATACCCCGTGGTTCATGCAGGCGATGAGGAAGCAGCTGAGGTCATCAACAGTGGTCATCAATCCCCCGATCGGGTAGTGGAGGAGTTGGTAATGAGGGAGTTTTTCGTAGGCTCCCTCATGATACAGGTATGGGAAAGCGACATCATCGATCGGGAGGTCTGGTAGGCGGAAACCTGTGCGGGTCATACTCAGGGGGATGAAGACATGGTCGTTGCAGTATTCATGGAATGGTTGACCGGAAAAAAGTTGCACCAGATAGGCTGCGATATCAAAGTTGATGTTGGCATATTGCATGTATGCCCCTGGTTTGTGAACAGTGTCCCATATCTCTGGGAGGTAGTAGGCGCCATCTGGTAGGAGGTACTCTGGGAGCCAGTCGTCAGGGTACCAGGGGATGGGAGGGGGGCTTGAGAAATTAAGCCAATGATATGACATCGGATCAGTTTTCAGGCTTGAGGAATGGGAAAGGATCATCCTGATAGTGATTGGTTCATTTGGGTAATTTGGGTTTCTGAGAGAGAAGGGAAGGTAGTCGTTACAATCGTCATCAAGCCCGAAGAACCCTTGCTCATAAAGCTGCATCAGGGTAGTACTTGTGATGGTCTTTGTGATGGAGGCGACGATATAGATGGTCTGGGTGGTTGCTGGTGTCTGTACTTCGATGTCTGAGAATCCATAGCTATTCTTCCAAATGACGGTTGTATTGTGGATAAGGCAAGCTGACATACTAGGATAATGACCGAGTTTCAGTAACGTGGTGATGAGACGGTCAAAGGATGCGTCAGTGAAGAAGACAGGAGAGGTGGTTTCTGTTTTATTGTATGATTTATTGAGTGGGACTGCCATGGAAAACATCGTTGAAAAAAAGAGGATGCAGAGGAACAGGCTCAGTAGTTTTGTTTTCATATGGTTCGTTGAATATTAATTATGATGAAAGAAATATATTATACTATTGCTGACCAAGAGTCCTAGGGTTTTTTGAGTCTATGTTTTAGTTTTTTATTCTCAGAGGTGTTTTTATACGGTGGAAAAGATAACGGATTTGCTGTTGCCATTATGTCAATGTCTCCAAGGGAATCTAAGAAATTGTACTGCAAAATATGTAAAAGGGAATTACTGCCACGGGATTCTCTGGAGGAGTCTTCTGAGATACCGAAGGTTTCATTGCATCATATCGATTATCAAAAAAATATCGCCATACGTGTCTGTAAGG
>CAZLDE010000184.1:0-3694 GCA_964558215.1 uncultured Thermoplasmatales archaeon | reverse complement strand
TAAGAGACAGGGAATGGACACAATGGGAACCTGATGATGCATACTACGCATGGATGGATACGCTTAGCGGTCCAGCCGTTGATGGGAAAGGCGATTGGGTATATCTCAGCGGTACCTGGGCGGAAATTCAAGATTACGGTTCTACGTATGATGGCAACTGGGGGATCGGTGCGATCATCGAAGGCACCGCCCAGCAACCACCACAGAAACCAACACTGAGTGGACCAACAAACGGCATCATCAACACCCTGTACACCTTCACCGTGTCCTCAACCGACCCGGAAGGCGACGATGTCTTCTATTACCTGGAATGGGGCGATGGGGCAAACAGCGGATGGATCGGACCCGGTGATGAGATCACCGCGGACCATTCATGGACTGATATCGGTACATACACCATCCGAGCCAAAGCACGAGACATCTATCATGCAGAAAGTTCGTGGTCAGACCCACTTCTTTTAACAATCAAAGGACCAATCCTTGTCCTTGGTGACATCATCGGGGGAGCTGGGGTTTCATTTGACATCAGCAACACCGGTGGGGCTGAGGCAACAAACGTCGTCTGGACCATCAAAGTCACCGGTGGACTAGCGGGACGAACCATTCTTGACAAATCAATGACCATCGCAAGCATCGCACCAGGAGACTCGGAGACTATTAAGGTTTTGCCGATTGGTCTTGGGTCGATCACCATCACCATCTCGGTGTCCGCAGACACCGTGCCTTTGATCCAGAAAAAAGCAGAAGGATCACTGTTGTTCTTCATGGTCACCATCAACCCACCAACCGGAAGCTGGTGGCCGATGTTCCATTACGATGCGGGAAACACCGGCAGCTCCCCGTCGAAGGCACCAAACACCAACCATGTGATCTGGAAGAAAAACATGGGAAAAGAACTGTTCTCACGGGCACCGATCATCGTAGACAACCGTGCCTACGTCTCCACTGGTATGTTTTACTACAATACGATCTCTCCCCCCGATTTCTCAAAACAAGAGCGTCCCCCGCAGATAATAGACTGGATCAACTCGCTGAAAACCCAGTCTGTCGAAGCGGAAGGCTCCTTGTTCTGCCTGGATGCAGACTACGGTACGAACCTCTGGAACATCTCCATCATCGGCAACGACCCAGCAATTGAGAACGGGCGGCTCTACATCACCAGCATGGATCTGATGAGTTATGAAGACAGCATCCTGTACTGTCTGGATGCAGAGACGGGAAGCATTCTGTGGACAAAGCAATTAGACGGCTGGGTGTTCTCCTCGATGATCATCGAAGACCAAAAAATCTACATGAGCATCTTTGATATTTTCACCTACCAAGGTTATTTGAACTGCTTCGACCTGAACGGCACCAGCCTCTGGCAGTACCCCTTGGCCCCTTACGAGATCGTGTTCTCATCTCCTGCGGTGGGTGACGGCAAGGCGATTTTCGCTGCGGTCAGCCTCTATGGGTATTATTATGATGAAGGCTCGTTGTACTGTTTCAATGCTGATACCGGAGGCTTCCTCTGGTCCAAACCCGTGTCACAGTACCCCTCTTATGAGTTCACCGCCTCCCCGGTCTATAAAGATGATCGTGTCTATTTCGTTGAATTCAGCCTCTGGGAGTACACAGGGTATCTGAACTGCTATAACGCGACCACGGGCGCCTTGCTGTGGGACTATCCGGTTGGTTTTTCCATCTGCACCCCTGCCGTGGATGAGACCAGCGTTTACGTCCCCGGTCTGAACTTCTACTCCTATGAAAACAGCCTCTACCGGATCGATCGCAGGACGGGGTCGTTGCAATGGAAACGACAGCTGACTGATTTTACGTTCATCTCCACCCCGGTCGTCGCTGACGAAAAAGTTTACCTTAACCCCTCGTATTACTACAGCCGTAACCTGTATTGTTATGATGTCAGCACCAGCAACCAACTCTGGAACTACCTCTTGGAGGAATCAACATTCGGTTCCCCAGGAATCGCTGCTGACTGTCTGTTCACGTCAGATATGATGGGGAACGTGTACGCCTTTGAGGACACCTTGAAAATCGGGCAAATCAAAGGAGGCATTGCCTCGGCAAAAGCAGAGGTGAAGAACACGGGCGTCAGCCAGTATATGGGTATCACGTGGACGATCACGGTGAAAGGCGGTAGCAGCAATGGCATCAACGTGACAACGACAGGAGGGATTGCAACCCTAAATGCTGGGTCCTCTGTAAACATCAGGGTCAGCCCGATCGTCGGTGTCGGACCCATCCAGATCTGGATAACTGTGACTGTTGGTGATATCACTATTCGGGAGAAACGACAAGGCTACGCTGCAGGGATTGTTGTCTTTATCACCGAACCAGAAGGTTAATCCCCTTCTTCTTTCTCTTTTTTTCTTTAAAATCATAAGAGTTCCAACAAAAATCATTTGGATCAGCATAAAACCTTCAAGAAAGCTTTTTATACCAGGGATGTATGTTAATGTATATCAGAGGAAGGAAAAAAAATGAAGAGAAACATCCTTATTGGTAGTAGTATTGCAGCAGCCCTCATCATCCTTGCATCGTTTACCTCAGTCGTCGGCGTTCAACACCAAGAGCAAACCCAAGAATCATCCTCCCCGCTCTTCGCCATCCGGACAACCCAGGCCACCACAAAAACAAGCATCAATGGGATCACCCGTTTTCTTGGCAAAGGAACATCAACAGATCTCTTTCCAACAGCCGCCCAGAACCAGGAACTAATCCAGGCAGCGATACAGATGTTTAGCACAAATCCGACCTTGCTACAGAGACTGGTGGACAATCTTGACCAGTTCCCCTATCTGAGCAACCTGCTGGCTCGATACGATATCACTATCCCTGAGATACAGACATACCTGCGGCTTGCAAAGGACAACCCGGTGATCCTGCAGGACAGCATCAACGGTGTCCAGATCCCAGCCGCTGGTGATGACGGAGCAGAACCACTCGGGCTAAGCACCTCAAATCCCATCGGATGTCTGATTGTCGCCATCGCAGCACTGGTCCCGATTACGGTTGTGCTGACGTTGCTTCTGCTGCTGTTCACGGTACGGATCCTGACCTGCCTGAACATCAATGATTGTGCAAATGATATCGCAGAAGGCATCTGGACCCAGCTGGTCCAAGGACTCACAGAACCATAACCCGCAACCGTAAACGCTGAACTACGTCGCTAATCGCTACGAAAACCCAATAACCAAGAGAGCGTTCCTCATGACGAAAAGACCGCTGGGAGTACTTTTTTTCTCACTTTGTTATCTCATCACAGGTATAGTGTATCTCATTATGGTTCTGACAGGAACCTTTGAACTTGTGTTCCCAAAACCCATGAATATTCTAAGTGAATATTTCTCAGTCATTTACGCATTGGTTGGTTTGGGGAGTATCATTCTAGCCGTTGGTCTGCTGAAAGCACAGACCTGGGCATGGGTCATGGTCATGATCCTCATGGTCGCCTGGATAACATTTTATGTATTGACCGTAAACATAGTCAATGTCATCTTCTCTTTTGGTTTTCTGTATTATTTCCTACTCCCTGGAGTGAGAACATACTTTAACATACCAAAGAACTAACACATGAGTTGTGCCTGGAAAAATACTTATTATTGAAACAATCCATATCCTTGCTATGGGAAAATCTGAAAAACCAAATCTACAATCATCTAAAGTAACAGAGCGTATCAACGCACAAGCATTT
>CAZLDE010000183.1:0-3734 GCA_964558215.1 uncultured Thermoplasmatales archaeon | reverse complement strand
GCAATATAACGGTGAGCGAGGAAGGTAAAATATATGGCAATTGGGTTTGTCCTAATAAGTGCCGCTCCCGCACACGAACATGAGGTATACAATAAGCTCTCAAAGGTACCACAGATTATTGAACTCCACCCATTATTTGGAGAATATGACCTCATCGCAAAAATCGAAGCAGATGACTTCGAAAGCCTTGGAGATATTGTGGTTAACAAAATACGAACAATCGAAGGAGTAATCGATACAAAAACACTAACGGGAACGAAATTTTAAGGAGTGAAAAAAAAATGGAAGGATTAGTACAATATTTTCTAAGTATGATGACGCTGGTGTTTGCAATAGCAAGTGTGATCGCAGGGATTTTTACCGCCTATTTTGGGTCAGGTAAAAGCAGAGCAGTTGGAGCAATATTAATCATTATTGGACTCATCGTTGGAGTTATCTTCCTCTGGGGAGCTAATGTTTTAAGCTTCATGGGAACACCAATGGACATCCTGAACTTTACAGGTACGGTTGTCAACGGGATTGTCGCTGTGATTGGTGCTGTTGTTGGAGCATTAATCGCTCTTGGTATCTTCCTGCTTGCAATCATGAAAGCGTGATTATACCATCGTTAAAAACAATCGATGAATCCTGAGATCATCAGTAAGCTCAGGATGAAATGATAACGCCAGACAGTTGTTCTGCCTGGCCATCACTATCTCTTTTTCAGCCGTAGCAAGTATTTCGCAATCCCCCCATGTTTTCGTAATTACTGGTGCACGAATAAATACAGCATTGTATGGTTTGGTGAATCCTTCGATTTCTAATATTCGTTCTAGGGATTGCTTTTGTCGACCAAACGCATTGCGTTGAACCTGCATATCCATAGCTTGTAACAGTTGCACCTTACTGCGGGTATCAGTCAATTCTTTGGCAAGTAGCACACATCCTGCACAGGTACCCATGAGGGCAAGATCGTTATGCTTGAGCCGATCACAGATGACATCATGTATACCGGAATTGACTAAAATCCGAGAAATTGTCGTACTTTCTCCACCCGGGATAATCAGACCATTACAGATATCAATGTCCCGTGCCTGTCGGACCAAAACAGTATGGCCCTTCGTTTTTTCCTTTTTAAAAACACGATTCATTGATGCAAGATGCTCAGAGACGGCTCCTTGAAGAGATAAGATGCCAATGGTGACTATTCTTACCAGCCTCGTTCTTGCAGAAGTTGTTCTTTGGGAATTGCACTTATCTCTATTCCTACCATCGCATCACCAAGGTTCTTGCTGACCTCTGCAATGTGTTCTGGTTCATCGAAATGAGCGACAGCTTCGACAATTGCTTTGGCTCGCTTCTCAGGATTCTTGGATTTAAAAATACCTGATCCGACGAACACCCCATCGCTTCCTAATTGCATCATGATTGCGGCATCAGCAGGGGTTGCCACTCCTCCAGCAGCAAAATTGACAACAGGTAATCGTTGCAGTTCTTTGGTCTCCTTTAAGACCTGATATATCTGCTTTTTTAGCACGCCATAGGAACTAGACCCAAAGACCAATGTCTTTTCGTTCACATTCTGATTTGTTAAGGTTTTAAACGAGGTGACGTAGCTTTGACTATACTCTTCTGCTAATTTTTGGATTTGATTGGTCTGCATCGTTTTTAAGGCGTGAATCATACTTGTGACCATGCGTTGATGCCGGACAGCTTCAATGATGTTACCAGTGCCTGCCTCGCCTTTGGTTCGTATCATCGCTGCGCCTTCCCAGATACGTCGGCTTGCTTCTCCTAAGTTACGACAACCACAGACAAACGGGATAGTGAAGAGGCGTTTATCGATATGATAGAACGGATCTGCAGGGGTGAGTACCTCTGATTCATCGACCATATCGACTCCGAGGGCTTCCAATGCTTGTGCTTCTACGAAATGTCCTATTCTGGCTTTTGCCATGACCGGTATGCTTACGGTTTTAATGATTTCTTTTATGACGGCAGGGTCTGCCATACGTGCTACCCCTCCATGTGCACGGATATCTGCGGGTACTCTCTCAAGAGCCATGACTGCCACTGCACCGCTTTTTTCTGCGATTTTTGCTTGCTCCGCGGTCGTAACATCCATGATAACACCGCCTTTCTGCATCTTAGAAAAGCCTCTTTTTACGAGATCGGTTCCGTGTCGTAATTTTGTAATATTAAATTCCTTCATGTGTTCCACCTCATTTTTGTCTTGAGGGCAAGGGGATATCAAATACCCTTTATTAAGAACTATGGTGGTACATAAAGATATTGATGCGTGTCATTTTTTGGTGGATATAGGTAATAAAAAAAGAAAAAAAAGATTAAGACGAGGCTTCTTGCAGGACTTTTTTATATTCACCGTTTGGGATTTTATTGTGATTGTAGTCATCATATGCAGCAAGATCAAAATGCCCATGTCCACTATTGGCAAAAACAATTATCTTTTTTTGGTTTTTTCTTTTACATATCTGAGCAAAATCTATCGCTGCACGAATCGCATGAGCTGATTCTGGCGCTGGTAATAATCCTTCAGTTCGTGTAAACAACATTGCCGCTTCAAATATTTCTTGTTGGGTGTAGGCAAGGGCTTCCATGTGTCCTTCCTTTGTTAGTTTGGAAAGTAGTGGTGAATCTCCATGGTACCGTAACCCACCTGCGTGTATTGGGGAGGGGACGAAGTCATGGCCAAGGGTGTACATCTTTAAGAGAGGTGTCAGACCGACGGAATCTCCATAATCATATCGGAACTCCCCTCTGGTGAGGGTGGGACAAGCCAGTGGTTCTACGGATACTATCTTGAGTTCTGGTTTTGTTCCTAGCATTTTATCACGTACGAAGGGGAAGCTTGTTCCAGCAAAATTGCTCCCTCCACCAACGCATCCACATATGATGTCAGGGTATTTATCCATGAGTTCAAACTGTTTCTTTAGTTCCAATCCTATGACCGTCTGATGCAAGACAACATGGTTCAGTACGGAACCAAGGGCATAGTTGGTCTTTTCATGTGTCGCTGCCTCTTCAACTGCCTCGCTGATGGAAATCCCAAGGCTTCCGGTGCTCTGAGGATCTTTTTTTAGGATTTCTCTGCCTGCGTTGGTAAGCCTTGTTGGGCTGGGAAATACTTCAGCACCCCAGGTTTCCATGAGGATTCGCCGGTATGGTTTTTGTTCGTAGCTGCATTTCACCATATAGACACGACATTGGATGCCGAAGAGCTGGGTGCTAAATGCGAGGGCGGATCCCCATTGTCCGGCTCCTGTTTCTGTGACGAGGCGTTCGACGCCTTCTTGTTTATTGTAATAGGCTTGTGCCACCGCTGAGTTTGGTTTATGGCTTCCTGGTGGACTGCCTCCTTCCCATTTGTAATAGATTTCTGCAGGTGTTTTCAGTGCTTGTTCGAGTCGTCGTGCGCGATAAAGGGGGGATGGTCTCCAGATTCGATAGATCTCTCGGACGACAGAGGGTATTGTAATGTATCGATCTCTGCTTACCTCTTGTTTGATAAGTCCCATCGGGAAGATTGCTTTAAGATCGTCAGGAGTTATTGGTTGCTTGGTCTGTGGGTGGAGTGGAGGGTCTAGCGGTGTTTTAAGGTCTGCTTGGATGTTGTACCATTTTTTTGGTAGTTCATTTTCGTCAAGAAGAATCTTTGTTTTATTCATGAGATAAATGATTGGAATGTGAGCTATATTAATCTTTCTAAAATTGTTCTTCAATGTATAATTTTATAC
>CAZLDE010000182.1:0-3741 GCA_964558215.1 uncultured Thermoplasmatales archaeon | reverse complement strand
ATTCTTAGTCCAATACTAGTGCTTATCATTATTATTTTCATTTTTTGGTTTTTCATAAAAAATCGAAGAGATGTTGAAATCTATGGAAAACCAGAAAAACCCTGGACCATCTCTGAGGAAAAAGCCTATCTGCAGGATCTAAAACAGAACAACAAAGAAGCATATCAGCAAGAACGAAAAATGATGCAGGATGAATACAAATCCGCCTTGTTATGGTATCAGGATTACCGACAAACAGAGAAACGACCACCAGTAGAAGAACAACCACCAGTCCAGAAAGAGCCGTTAAGCAAAAAAATTTCTACTTTCTTAAAAATACCGGAAAAAGAACCAGCCAAGAAAGAAAAACCAAAGAAAAAAACACCGGTTCCGCTCAAGAAACCAGCAAAAAAACCAAAAAAAGAAACAAAAATACCCACAGCTCCAGTCGAAGACAAAAGCAAAGAAGACGCGATTGCGAAAATCAAAAAAGAACAAGAAAAACAACTTCGTAGACTAAAATAATTTTCTTCTTTTTTTCATCTTTTGATACAGGTGCATTACAAGATTACAGACGAGCAATAACACCGAACATATCATCAACCAAAACCCAACTCCTGGCCCCCATTGACATTCTAAAGACATTACTGCATCATCCCCTGGGAGAAAAACATCTAATGGTCCTTGTCCACTGATGCTACCGACACCAACTTCTGTAAATGCTGACATAGCCCCGATGAACAACCCCACAACAAAAAGGGAAAGAATTATTACACAAGCCGTGAGGATGTTACGGTATTGTGTCTTTCTACGCCAGTGAAGTACAAGGAAGAAGACACAAAGGAAAATGATAACACCGATAAGGAGGGCAATCACCATCATCGCCAGAGCAAAGGTTTCCGGTAACAGTGTAAGCTCCCCAGCAATCACCTGAGATGTTATTGCTCTCGTAATCAACGTATTGGGGAGAAGAAACAGTGTCGATGAAAAAACAATATCTGAGGAAACAGCATGAAGCACCCACCAGGGAAACACCAGCGAAATGACAAGAAAGCTGATGATGAAACCAAAAAAACCATACTCAGGTATCTTCTTTAAAAGACTTGTTAGCACACATGCAACAGCAAAAGCAACCGCAAGACCAACCACAATCAATGGATAAATAGGCTCTTGGTTGGTGATAAGATCAACACTGCGTTCACTGAGCACCTTGACAGTTCGTTTACCTATGACCGTCCCCTGAGAAAAAACCTGGGCACCATAGGTCCCCGGGGGAAGAAAGACAGGATTCACAGATTCATCTTCTGGTATTTCCAGGGTCTTTTCTCTACGACTCAGCTTGATAGTGACATCATCAAGCTCCATTCCTCGAGAATCATACACATGAAAAGAAACGGGATAGACCGCGGGAAACTCAATCGATTGATCAGAAGATGGGATGGAAATTTCTTTTTCAACAGTAAAGGACTTATATTGAATCTGCAGCATGTATGTCGCGGGAACCAGGTTCGTAAACTGATATGTATCAGAGCTGGTTTGATTGGGGAACAAAACGGTTGGTGTGCGCATCGCAGTGCTTGTTAACCGGGGAATGACATCGACCTCGGGGGAAAGACCCCAGGAGTCCATGATCGTGAACGCCCAGTCGTATTGTGTAAGCTCTATTATTTTTTTCAAAGGAACAACGATTCGACTATATCGTAATCGAACAGATTCATTGATTACCTCAAAACCTTGATAGTGGATTAGTAATTGATAAGGCTCCCTCCAGTTGCAGGGAGCGGAAAGCAGGGCAACACCATCGGTATTCGTCCAGTTCTCAGCGATAACCATACCATCCCTTAAAAGCATGACTTTGGCATCACAAACCTGGTGTCCTTGTTGATCCACAAGAGAAACCACACAGGAGCCCTGTGGTTGACAGACAAGACGCACAGAGGAATCCTTTGTAAGATCTACGACCGTGCATCCGATAAAACGCCGTTGCTTTCCAAGCCAGGGGTTTTCCTTAAAGACCTTTATGACATACCGACCAGTCTCAAGGTGCTCAAAGGAACATCTCTTGAACAATGAAAGGTTACGGAAATCAATCAGACGAATCGCTGCGACCACTGCATCCTTTACGCCTGATCCTTCAGAGGTAATTGTGGTGCTTCGTATGGGAAGACGATTTGCTGTACCCGCAAAAAGCTTTGTTGAATCATGATAGACCTCGACGGTGATATAAGGAAACCGCCTTCCGGTGACTGCAGAAAACACAGACCCAAAAGGAAACGATGGTGCAGCATGGACAAAGACTGTGAGAACATACTGTTCCGCAGAAGAACCATCTGCAGAGGACTCATCAATTTTTATCGATGGTTTCTGTGGCACAAGCGCCTGGAAAATCCTTGCTTCTCTTTTAACTAACGAGACACCACCCGCAGGGGATGATAAGAATTCTGCATCGTATTCAGCGACAAAACCCGCAGGGATCACAGTATCTTTCAGGGAAGAGTCTTTTTCATACGCGTTACGGTCGCATTCGACTGCTGATAGGATATAGTCCAAACCAGGAAAATGAGGATAGTTTGATTCATACGCTTTTAGCTGTATCCCGTCACGTTCGTCTTCCCCGGATTTGACGACAGAAGTGGAGCCAAAGACGATGGCATGAACAGACCCGGTTGTTCCTTCATCAAAACACACCCAGGCATCCTTCCCCAGGTCGATATCATCTGATGTTTGTAGGAGCCAAAGCGCAGGGCTTTTTTGGGTAGATTCTGGGAACAAATCAACCTCGTGTTCCTCTATCGTACCCTGCTCCGAGGGGAAATGGAAAAAAGGATATATTTTACCAAAATTCAAATCCGGGATTGATGCGCTGCGAATACCAACACATTGTAACGAAGCATAACTACCATCAGTGTTTGTTCCCTCATACACCTGGCACTCCTTCAATGCCTCATGGACGACATGGACCTGGATTCTATCCACCGAGGTCGGGTTGTAGAAATACTTATACACCGCGGTAGTCTGCAGGTTTCCATCAGTAGACCTGCTGATAATCTTGAAGCAGACCATGAGATTGCCATCGCAGAGGATCTCTGTTGCCGTGAACACTTGACTGGTTGAAGAATACTCAGAGAGTTCCTTGGCATAGTAGTACACAAATTCAAAGGAAGCAATCGCTTCACCGTTTTTCGGCGCCACCTCCTGAGAGCCTTCTTTCAGCTTTGTGACACACTGTGAGGTCGTATACCACAAGAACTTCCCTTCCTTTGCGACAACATATCGTATGGAGTCATGCTGACGGATCTGATAAAAATGAGACTCCAAGGGATACCCAGGGATAGGTTCATAGTAATACGAAGATGTCTCAAGAGACACATGATCCGGATAAGTGACCGCTGCGGTCAGGGATTCATCATAGTAGACAAAATACCGTTCGGTTCCATCCACCTGCCCCGGGATGAGAAACACGAGGTTACAGGTAACAATATGTGTTTCATCACAATGAACGAGGTCATAGATTTGGGATTCGAGTTCTTCTGGTTCGTTTTTATTCTGGCAGATAACACGAACAGAATGGGCTGTTTCATTCACTGCCCAACATGGGTTCTCAAAGCGAAGGGGAATATCAATCGGTTGGTAAGCAGCAGTTGAGTTCCTTACAATATGATCAAGGACAAGTTCACTTCGATACGACCAGTCCTCATCCCACCAATCATTCTGACCTGCGGAGAATTGCAGGGGCATGAGACAAAAGAGGAAGATTCCAAC
>CAZLDE010000181.1:0-3756 GCA_964558215.1 uncultured Thermoplasmatales archaeon | reverse complement strand
TGGTACCGATACTGTTGAAAATGAATTTACGTTCACCACAGAAGCAGTCGCACCATTAGTCACTAATCCCCTGCCAGCGGACAACGCCCAATACGTTCCTATCGAAACAACGAATGTGAGCTTTAATCTGATGGATTATCAGGGTGATCTGATGGATTGGACGGTGGAGACACAGCCAGATATCGGATCAGGGAGTGGGGCGAACGTGGCTAATGGTCGATATACCGTTCCTATCATTGGTCTTGATTATTCTACTACCTATAAATGGTTTGTCAACGTAACCGATGGGGCGTACTGGGCGAAAAAAACCTTTTCATTCAGGACGATTGCTGAGAATACAATAATCTTTGAACCAACCGATGATGCCACAATTCTTGAGAATTATCCGAACGACAACTCAGGAACCGGGGAATCGATAACACTCCGATCGCTTTCTGCATGGAAATGGGAAGGACTGATTAGATTTGATCTCAGCGCCCTTCCATCCAATGCGACAATCCAGCAGGCCTCTCTTCAAGCATACTATTATAAAAACTGGGATGGGAATCCGAGTGGACATCAAGTGAATTTATACAGAATCTTGAATTCATGGGATGAAGAAACCGTCACCTGGAATACTCGCCCGTCCTTTGCAACGGAATCATCCTCATTTGCCATCATGCCATCGGCAATTGATACATGGGTTTTTTGGGACGTCACAGACGACATCCAGCTGTTTCATGGCGGTACTCCGAACTTTGGCTGGAGAATGAGAGATGAGAGCGGGGATAACAAATGCTCGTATTTCCGATCCAAAGACTACAGTTCATTTCATCCAGTTCTCATCATCGATTATGATCTATAAACAGTCTTGAGAAAGAACGAAATCCATAGAACCAATGCAATCATTTTCCTGGATTCATACATGAAGAGATGATATGTTATCAATATCCACCGATCTTTAAGCTCGGATCGCCAAACAGCGCCCATTGCTGGATGTTCTTCACGACCAACGCAGACCCATCAACCGAGTCATCAGACCAATTGATTGGACATTGTCTGATAACAGAGGTAACCGCGTCTTTCCAGGTGTCCCCAAGAACTTCTGTATGATTTCGTCCAAACTCAGAGAAGAACTGTTTATCCAACCACTCAATCCCCCCATACCCCAGGTTGATATCAGGGGATTCATAGCTAAACGCTGTTGCCCCAATGGTCGCAATCGAACCACCATCACGCTGAATCATCAACGCCCAGCTGATGCAATACGGGGCGGGCAGACCATACACCCAATGTTTATTGCGCAAACTGACATTAAACATATTGTTAAAACAGCCGCTGCCTGTGATGCAGACGGGTAGTTTATCGCGATTATGCAAGAAGGGGAGGTTACGCAGGCGAAGTCCGTAAATCCATGTCTCATTGTCATCAGGAGGATGGGTCGCCCATGACTTCGGATTCCCATGGCCAGACCACCAGAGAAACCCACAGCCCTTGTTGACCGCGGAGACGACATCGACCCAGTTCTTAAAACTCCCATCAGAAGCCCACAGCTTCACAGGCCGAAACTCCGGCATCATCTCAAGGCCTTGTTGCGTGTAGAGCTCTCCATCATAATACGGGGTCCGTCCAGGATAGGTGTCGCCAGCGACGACGACTATGTTCTTAAACCAGGACTCGGCACAGCCTCGGGTCTCATACCGGATGATCTTTCGAACGACGATCCGTAGCTCCCTGCTGTTAAGGCAAGGAAGACGTCCGAGGCTGACATCGGGGATAAGGTCAGGGTGATCCACAGCCCCCTGGGAAACAGGCCATTCACCGAAGATGCCGTTCTGATTATCATCCCAGCTTGAGAACGAACCATTCGAATCATAAATATCTGCAAAATACAAATCAGAAAGGAACCGAGGCTCCGGGTACGTCTCATATGGTCGGTCAAGAGCACTATACCGAACAGGCAGCCACCATTTTTCAATCTTCCCCTGGTTTCTCCGGCCACCGACCAGCAGCACGTAGTGCACATCCCAGTTCTCGACAGCAGCCTTTATGAAATATTTCACTTTCTCTGCCTCATCACGACCCTGCCAGAACATCCGGTCGTACACCTCGTCAAGATCAACAAGAACGGTTCGAATACCCAGACTGTTTTTATGTTTCACAAGCGGAAGGAGCTCGTTGTGGAACGCCCGTGGCGCTATGATGAGCAGATCATACAAGTCACTTCCTTGTTCTTGAGGCTGCAGAAAGAGACAGTCTCTTGACGTCATGTCTAACGCAGCAGCTGACCACGATGGAACAATCATCGCAACAAGAATGATGACAGGGCATAGCTTACGGAATAGATGTGGGTTCATAATCCCCCTAGATAAAAAAATATCTGTTCCGTAATTTAAATAATTTGCCCTGTGACTAAATCCCCAGAAAAGTCATAATCTAAACAAGGGTGCTTTCAAAAGAGATGAGACAACGACGGTTTTCTTTAATAATAGGAGTAGTGGTTGTTATGGAATGAATTTGGAGAAAAGATTAAGTATAAGCGATATATTAGAAATATGTAAGGAGGAAATGATTCTATGGCGAAGCAGATTTTAGGAAAGATTGTTGCAATCGTCATACTGACTCTACTATTAGGAACAACATTTGCTGTCACAATTCAAAGTAAAACCGATTATAAAAACAATCAAACGAGACAACTCAGTATAAGATCAGATAAAAAACCGGAAAGTCTTGTACCGCCAAACACTAAACCCGAGCCGTACTTAGCAGTTGAAAAACAAAGTACAACACCACACCTTTTTGATTCCACCAAGGTTTCCCTCGACCAAGAAAATATCGCCTATGCTTATCTTGCATATGATCCAAGCGGTCAAAACCCAGAGGGATTTGTGTATTTTTATTTGGATACTCCGGAGGTATTATACCCGATAGGAGGAGGGGGCATACCGTCGTTTATAACTGGAGCGGATTTCCTCAATGAATCGATAATGTACATGTGTATTTATGACGGCGGTCTTTACAGAATGAACATCGATACCTACGAGATCATCTATATTGCCCCTACGATATCACTCAACGGCCTTACATATGATTCCACAACAAATACGTGGTATGCTGCTTCAAGCAACAATCTGTATACCATCGATATAGCAACAGGCGCAAGCACCTTTATCGGGCCGTATGGCATCCCAAATACCATCATCGGTCTTGCCTGCGATACAGATGGTATCATCTATGCATACGATGTCCTTTTTAGCGGTAATAGTACGTTATATTCCATAAATAAAACCACTGGAGCCGCGACTGCGATTGGATCCATGGGAATCGGGTTTTGTTATGCACAGGGCCCGGCTTATGACCGGGACAATGGCGCCTTATACATCGCTGGATACACCCAACAAGGCACAAGCGGCCTCTATATTTGTGATACCACAACAGCAGAGACTATACTCGTTGGGCCTTTCCCCGGCTACGCAGAACTCGATGGACTTGCTATTCCCTGGTGTCCTTATGACTATGATCATGACATCAAAATCAGTAGTATTGTCAAACCAGCCAGTGGGAATGCCGGATCGATCACCCCGATCGTGAAAGTGAAGAACATCGGTTTGAACACTGAGACAAGTGTCCAAATACAGCTCGACATCGGAACAGAGCTTATTACCGGCACCATTGAGGATTTCGAGGCGACCAACGGCAGTTACGTGCACGCGCCAAAGCTTCCACAACCTGATGCATGGCAATGGGGAGCACCTACCTCTGGGCCTATGGCTGCTC
>CAZLDE010000180.1:0-3784 GCA_964558215.1 uncultured Thermoplasmatales archaeon | reverse complement strand
TGGATTTTTCGGTTTATTAAAAGAAGAACGAACTAGCTAAACAAATACTTTTTTTGTAATAATACGGATGGGAAATGCAATGACAAACAAGTCTTCATTCTATGATACTGACCAGTTTAAAGTAGCTATACGATGTAATGAAAACAGGCTATCAAATCAAGGGGCAATCCTATGAAAAACGATGATCCTGAGATAATAAAAACCTTACGAGCAGAAGAGCGGCTGGGACGGCTTCATAGCCGAAGCATGGGAGAACCAAGAAAACCTGTAGACGAAGAATGTGAAAACGATTCCTTTGTATCAATGTTCACAATCCTTAGACAGCATAAAGGGGAAGACATACCAACGATCGATTTGGGAGATCCTATTGAAAAATATAGAATTATTTTTGATAATTCTGCAGTCGCCATCATGCTTACTGATGAAAACGAGCGGATCGTTCATTGGAACTCGTATACAGAAACGCTTCTTGGTATGAGCAGAAACGAGCTGATGATGAAACCAGTCAAATACCTCTACCCAAAAGAAGAATGGCAAAAAATCAGATCAGAAAACATCAGACAGAAAGGGATTCAGCATCATCTGGAAACAAAAATGATACGGAAAGATAACGTCCTTGTCGATGTGGATATTTCTCTGAGTGTACTCAAGGACCGTATTGGGAATGTGATCGGTTCCATCGGGATCATTAAAGATAATTCGCAAAACAAACAGATGGAACGGGCGTTACGGGTTTCAGAGGAGAAGTTCAAAAAAATCTATGAGAAGGCTCCAGTCCCTTATCATACCCTATCAGCTGACGGGACGATTACCGATGTGAATGAAAAATGGTGCCAATTGCTGGGATATGAACGACAGGAAATCATAGGCAGACCGATTTTTGATTTTATCCATTGTGACGAACAAGACACTGCAAAAACATCTTTCAGGGAAAAAATCTCAAGCAGAAAATCATACACTGGGGGACATGAACGGACGTATATAACGAAAAACGGTGAACCTCGTGTTTTTGTCATCAATGATTTCCTGTGTTTTAACGAGTCAGGTACTGTGCTTTCTATCTATTCGACCATGGATGATGTGACAGATCGGAAAAAAATAGAAGGGGAGTTACGGAAAGCCCATTATTGGTTGGAAAAAAAGGTCCAGGAGCGTACCGTTGAACTAACAAAACAAAACACGTTGTTAAAAAAGAGAATGAACGAATATAAACGAACCATCGGCGGTCTTCATATCGAACAGGAGAGATTGCAGAAGTCGCAGAAGAGACTTGAACAACAAAACATAAAGTTGAAGAAACTAGATCGGACAAAATCAAATTTCTTAGATATCACCACCCATGAGCTGCGATCATCGATGTCTACCATCAAAGGATATGCAGAGATACTGCTTATGGAGAGCCTTGGTCCAGTTAATGACGAGCAGAAAAAAGGGTTAGGTGTGGTTGTGGCAAATACGAACCGGTCAACACAACTTCTGCAGGATATCCTTGACATCGTTCATCTTGAGTCAGGTACGATGAAATTTTCTCCACAGAAAACCAATGTCAAACGGTTAGTTGAGGATGCGATTGGGACTTCAGAGCCTGCAGCCGATGTGAAACAAATAAAAATAAGTACAGAAATACCCAAGGAGCTCCCTGAGCTTACGATTGACAAGGAACGAATGAAACAGGTGCTAATCAACCTCCTGCAGAACGCGATACAATCGTCCCCAGAAAACTCCACGATTACCGTCAGAGTAAATAAAGAACCAGGTGAGGTGCTCTTTGAGATACAGGATGAAGGACGTGGGATACCAAAGCAGAAGCAGAAGAAAATGTTCGACGTCATCTATCAAGCTGATGCTGGTGCAGATCGAACAATTGGTGATATCGGTCTTGGCCTGTCTATCTCACGAGGCATTGTCCTTTCCCATGGCGGAAAAATATGGGTTGAAAATGAGAACAACACAGGTAATGTCATGCGTTTCACCCTGCCAAACAAAGCAATTCAGCAGATGGAAGGAAAATTCAAAGTAGTCGATCTGTTTTAACTATTAAAAAAGATTCATACGGGAGAAGACCGGCGCTATGACGAAGAACGCAGTACAAAAAGCATTTTCCGAACATCTCTTTGAATATCGACATGTTGAGCAAAAAAAATTAGTTTTTTCACTTGGTATTACCTCTATCGTTATGATCCTTGAGATTATTGGTGGGTATCTTACTAACAGTATGGCGTTACTCAGCGATGCAGGTCACATGTTTACGCATGTGTTTGCCTTACTCATTGGACTTGTTGCGATCCTTATTGCTCGTAAACCTCCCTGTCATCATCGGACATTCGGGTTGTATCGTGCTGAGGTGTTGGCTGCGTTTGTGAATGGATTGCTTCTTCTTGTGATTGTTGGAATCATTTTCTATGAAGCAATCCTCCGACTGCTTAACCCTGTAGAAATCCTTGGTTTGGAGATGCTTCTTATTGCATTTATTGGTCTTGCGGTAAACATCATAAGTATTCTGATCCTGCGGGGGGCGCATAAAGATGATCTGAATATCCGTAGTATTTTTTATCATATGTTTGCTGATGCGATCTCATCTGTTGGGATTGTGATTGCAGCAATCATCATTATGTTCACTGATTGGACGTTTGTCGATCCTTTTGTCAGTATTGGTATTTCTCTTATCATTTTACTCTGGGCATGGGGGGTGCTGAAGGACTCGACACGGATTCTTCTGGAAACATCCCCGAAGGGTCTGAATGTCGATATGATTTCTGATGATCTGAAAAAGAATTTTTCAGAAATCCGGGAACTTCACAATGCTCACCTGTGGTCGATTACCCCCGATATGCTCGTGTTCTCCGCTCATGTCCAAATCAATGAAAGTAAAATCAAAGGGAAGCAGGAAGATGTCATCTCACGGATCAATGATTATCTCCTGAAGAAATACAATATCATTGAATGTACTATTCAGATTTGTTCGGAAAACGGCTCCGAGGTTTGTCACATTTCACCCTGAAATCATTTTTGAAAAAAAATGGAAAGTAAGGAAGGGGGTTTTACATCGGTCGAAGCGTCCCAGCAAACACCTGCCAGGCAAGAGCGGATTTTGCCACAAGGCTTAGGACGATGTACATGCGTTCCCCATAGAGGTAATCCTTCCATTTCCCGATTTTCTTATACTGTAAGAACATGTTGATGGCAAATAGATTGAAAAACACTGCAATCGTTATAAATATCGCTATGACAAAATCTGGTACAGAAGCGGCAGTAACAAGGGGAATGAAGATGACGACCCAAGGGATAAAACCAGCGATACATCCGATATTAAAAGAAGTCCAGTTTGTTTTTGTCGTTGTTTGATTATGCAGCTCCATCACGAGACCCATGAGGTTCATGACCGCGGTAAGGGAAAATAAGGCTAGCAAGGTCCCAAAATCATAGATCGTCACAAGCATGGCGATAAGGAAAATCATCAACGATGCGCTAAAAGAATATTCATACCATCGAGCAGGGTTGATATGGTTTTGAAGTTTTTTTACATACCATTTGTACAATACTGTTGAGATTAGAATATGAGCGGTAGCAGACATGAAGAGAAATAAGGCGACGAGTGGCCCAATTTGGACGTTGAAAAAGGTTTCAGATACCGGAGAAATACTGTTCGTAACAGCATTGTATTCCGGATGGGTATAGGTTAAGGGAAGGGTAAAAGCATTACTTAAAATGAGCATTAAGACTCCTTGGATCATATGGATAACACCCATGACTGCATTAAATATTCGTAGTTTTTTGAAACGGG
>CAZLDE010000179.1:0-3815 GCA_964558215.1 uncultured Thermoplasmatales archaeon | reverse complement strand
CTATAAACGATATCTTTTTGAAAAATATATGAAAACAGGGGAACTAACAAAAGATGAAGAGAAGTTCTGCGAGCAGATTGATTGGCATCCTGTCGATGAACTCCCGATAAAAAAAGAGTTTGTGAAAAAGATAGGTGAGATACGAAAAGGTGCACACTCCAAACCAATAAAACCTGATCAAGTAAAACAATGGTTTAAGGAGCTATGAGCTACCACATTATTATCTCGGATGACCTAAGGAAAACATTGGCTATTTTGAAAAGAAAAGATAAAACGATGTTTCAAATAATTGAAAAGAAAATATTACAAATCGCTTCTATAAATTCTCTTTCAATACAGCATTTCAAAAACCTTCGTAGTCCACTGAGTGACTTTAACCGTGTCCATCTGGGCAGCTATGTTCTTTTATTCCATGTTCAAGCCAACAACATCATTTTCGATGCGTTTGAACATCACGATACGATTTATCAACGAAGACGATAAAAAACGTATTGATTCAGGGCTCTGAAGTCTTGGCACGTATTCCCGACAGAGACACTTGTTCATTTTTTTTCTGTTGCTGAAAAAAATGAGCATTATCTCAAAAAAATATTTATATCTAAAAACCACAAATCAGAGAAATAATAGGATCCATTGGACCTTTACTTTTAATCTCAGCTTGGATTTAATAATTAAAAAAAATAAGTAGAGTACCGTTCTCGGCAGTGGGAAATAATTTGTGATAGAAAAGAGATGTTTTTGTTTTTATCTTCCACCCCTTTAATTTTAAAATATTTTTTACATTAATAAGTTAACAATAACTTGGATGAAAACAGTACTGGGAAGGGATTTGAACTTGGAGTTTTACTCATACAATTACGAGTGATATATTATTTTAAATGAATCTTGCCAGAAAATAAAAAAAGAGGGTAATGGACAGGGAAAAAAAAGTTACGGAAGCTGCCAGAGCGATTCTGTAATCCTGTTCCATGCATCTTGATAGCAATTAGCATAAAGTATTTAAAGTAAAAACGAATTCGGTACAGATAAGAAATCAGATTGAAAAAGGGGAAAGGAAAACATGAAAACAATGATACTGCTCTCGACGATAATATTAACCATATTATTGACACTAGTCTCATTCCAAGGCATGATCCATACCCAAGCACTCACCATGCTTCATAACAAAACCAATAACAACCTCGAATCAGCACAAACGAAATCTCTAAAGAAACCTCAGATTTTAATAGCAACCCACACCCTGCTCATAATTACAATGAATCTCTGTAGGGAATCGCCTGCTGTCGTCTTGAAATGCCAAGAGGCACTCAAAACCCTCGATATACTCTGGTTGCAATGGCCAGTCATCGTCTGTGGAGTATTGATCAGTTTCTGCCTTATTTTATGTGGACTTTCAGAAGTAATCTATTTCATCGGATTTTTATTGTTATCTCAAGTCGTATATGGCTTTGCAGGAATCATCGCCATCATTCTCATCGACCCCCATTGTCAATGGATTTACCCTTATCAACAAACACGGATTTTAACGGATTTTCCTCCCTGTTCATGTGAGAACTAACTAAAGATGTGTGACTACCATGAAAATAAATCTTATAAAAAAAGAATCCCTCATCATTTGCATCATTATTGGATTACTATTGATGCCATCAGGTATCGCGAAGCTTGTCATCCCCCCATCTGACATAGAATCACTAGTCCTCACAGTCGATGACGACGGCGACGGCGACTTCGTCCATATCAAAGACGCTATCGACAACGCAACCGTAGGAACCACCATCGAAGTCTATAGCGGTGAATATCGCGAAAATATCACCTGTGATAAACAACTCATCTTACAAGGGATACCAATGGAGCTTGGAAACGGCTCCAGTACCGGAAAACCCATCATCGTCATCTATGATCCATACTGCAATATCAATCTCATCACCCTACATGCGGACGATTGTACCATCACCAGTTTTCATATAAAAGGAGAAGGAAGTGGTTTAGGAGGTGTCGAAGTTGAATCATGCAAAAACAATATCTCATATAACGATTTTGAGCATCTGAACTTCGGAATAAGCATCTACCTCGGTGCCTCAAATACCTCTGTATTCAGCAACACTTTCATCGATACAGGTATAGTCATGAACTCCGACCACAATAACATCTTCGAGAACTATATAACCAATGGTGGAATCGGCATCGGTAAACCAGCACACCACAATACACTCTATGAAAACACGATTGTAGATCATCACTCCTTCGGCATCCACCTCTGGTGTTCAAACCTCAACAGTATCTACAAAAACACCATCCGCCGCTGCGACATCGGCATCGAAATCTTCGACGAAGGCGGATCCGACGATAACTCCGTGTGGAACAACACCATCTCGGACTGCTCCAAAGGCATCGACACCCACGGCAAACGACATATCATTTTCCAGAACAATATTGTTGATTGTAATGACGGAATCATTTGTAGTGGAAAAACCTTCAAAAAGTATGCAAGTCAAGTTTACAATAACACCGTCAACGACTGTGAAAATGGCATCATCCTCCACAGCACAGTCAACGCCACGAACAACCATATACACGACTGTACCAACGGGCTCCTCTTAGAAGCTGCTTTCGATTGCGTCATAGCCAATAACACCATATACGAAAACACCGACGGTATCGTGCTCAAAGACAGCGGTTACAGCATTATCTGTAATAACACCATCAACCAAAACAGCGGTACTGGCATCACCTTCCTCGAAGGTTACAACAATCTCCTCTACCATAACGTCTTTCTCAGTAACCACCGAAGCGCATTCATCGACAATTACCTCGTCTATCCGTGGCAGGACTACAACCACTGGAATCTCGGCTATACCAACACCGGTGGGGGTAATTACTGGAGCGATTATCGTGGCAAAGACCGTAACCACGACGGTATTGGCGATACTCCTTACACCATCCCCGATACCTTCCCTAATCCACTCACCAATGATCACGACCATTTTCCCATCATGGATCCTAATGTTCCTCTCACCTGCAACCCCACGCTCAGCAAATTCTATATCTTCTATGACCACATTATACGATGGCTTCTCCGAGATTATCCAGAATTCTATCCTGGATTCCCCTGAGAAAAACTCACAACTCCAAAATTACTTATTACCATATTAACAAAGGCATTTTTCTCCTTAATTATTAGAGAGCAAAAAAGTATGCATCTGGAATCCTAGCAATCAACACTAACATAGATAAAAACGAGCTCTCTTTACGACTGGAGTATCTAAGATAATGCTGGGGATTTATACCTGTAGAGTCTAAATATCGACGGGAGCATAAGGGGGGCTCTGAACCCCTGATATAAGTGCCCCAACTAGGCACTATTGCCAGGGGTTCAAATCCCGTCCCCTGCATCTATTTTCAAAAAAGAAAATCGTAACATCTAATTACCGAGTAAAGATATTTGAAATCCCTGATACTGATGAATAACATAATATACAAGCCTATTGGCGTGATTCATTCTCCCTTTACAGAAACTAAAGGAACGCCTATACAATCTTCGAGTGCCAGAGGAATAAAAGGGAAAATAGAAATATTCCCTGAATATGTGGATGGTTTGCTGCACATTGATGGTTTTTCTCATATCATTTTGATATATCATTTTCATTTATCAAAACAATCATCACTTACAGCACGACCGTTCATGGATGATAAAACACATGGCGTCTTTGCTATACGAGGAGCAAGTCGTCCAAATCCTATCGGTATTTCAGTTGTTCGATTACTTAACATCAAAAATAATATTCTTCACGTTGAGAATATAGATCTGTCTCTTA
>CAZLDE010000178.1:0-3826 GCA_964558215.1 uncultured Thermoplasmatales archaeon | reverse complement strand
CATGTGCGAAATGTGTCCTAATCAAGAAAAGATCAATCACCTGCGAAAGTCAGGGTAGAAATCCATATTAAAGGCTTCATTGATATGTCACTAGAGGTCCACATACTATGAAAAAAATCATGTTGGTCGATGATGAAAAGGATCAGATTTATTTCATAAAAACCTCTTTTGAAAATCTATTCGGAAAAGAGTATACGATTATACCCGTCGAAAGTGGAGATAAATGCTTTGAGTTACTGCAGAAAAAAGAAACCCCTCATCTCATCCTTTTAGATATCATGATGCCAAAGATGAACGGATGGGAGGTCTTTGATAGGTTACGTGCGAACCCTGCATGGAAGGATATCCCCATTATTTTCCTGACTGCTCGTACCGATGAGTTCGCAGAACATGCTGGTGCGCTCATCGCAGAAGACTATGTGAAGAAGCCCATCGAGATAAAAGAGTTAAAAACACGAATCGATAATGTGTTAAAAAGAGCGAAGAAACAATAAAAAAAAGAATATCCCATTTTTTTACGGATGGACTACATCTTTTCTGGGAGAATGTTAGATTTGAACACTTCTGTGACATACAAGTAGTCATAATTAGCGATGTCCTCAGGGAATTTTTTCCGCAGGTCTTCCATGACTCGATAGAAATGTTCGAAATTCGTCGCATACAACGTGATTTCCAGATCATACCCACCGATCGCCTTATGGATCTCCCAGAGGAACGGGTTGTCGCTAAGGTATTGGATGATCTGGTTTTTCTTATTATAATCACGCAGTGACAAATTCACGATGAACTCACGTAATCCAAGTTTATTAATATCCATGGTGATCGAATATCGTTGGATGACCCCTGATTTAATCAATTTGGTAATCCGGGAGTGGATCGTCACGGTTGACACGTTGATTTGGCTTGCGATGTCGACACTGTTGATTCGAGTGTTTTTTGCTAGCAAATTAAGGATTTTATAGTCCACGACATCAATATCGACGGTCTTGCCGTCGTATCGGTATTCGTACGCACGTTCGTGGGATGCAGCAAGATCATTGACCAATAAGGAATGCTTGTATCCGAATGATTCGTATAACTGGGAGAAGAATATTTCTTTGAAATAATACCGATAGTGTCGGAGGGTCTCCTCATAAAACGCGTAGAAATGATTCGGGGATTTCACCAGGATCGTGATGATAAGATCGTATTTTCCCTTCGTCGATGCGATACTCCAGGTATTAGTGTGATTGACGAAATGGTTGATGATTTCTTTTTCTTTATCCGGTGAGGCGTACTGTAACACGATATAAAGGCGATAGACGGAGAATCCAAGTTTGAAGACGTCGATCATCGCATTAAAATTTTTTATAATACCTTTCGTCTGCAGTCGTTTGATGCGATATTCAACAACGCTTTTCTGAAGGCCGACTTTTTTTGCGACCGATGAAAGCGATTGCCTGGAGTTTAAGAACAGATGGTAGAGTATTTTATGGTCCTTGGAATCTAATTCTCGCACAGTAGAATCATCGTCTATTCAACTAATAAATTTTTCCAATTGAGTTATGAGGAAGAAATCGTCGTTTTTTTTTATGTCTATTCAACCGAGGATTCAAAGATGTAAATGACTCGTTCTCTCAAAAGAACTTCCATATCCTTACGTTCTGAGACGCGAAGTTTCCCTCATGGTATGCGATGACTCTTAGGATATGTGAGCCGAATGATCGTGTATCCCACCGCCAGCTGAAGGGGGCCTCGGTATCGCACACTTGCAGGGCATCATCAAGATAGAACGCGACCCAGTCGATTTCTGTTGCGTTGATTATCTCCACCTCAATGTCTATCGGACCGAAAACAAGGGGAATACAAAAATCCAGGATTCTCCTATTTTTCCAATAGATGCCGTTCCCTGGTTTCGTGATGTTTACTTCAAACGACGGATTATACATCTGTGTGATAAGAAAAGTACGTGTCTCACCACTTTGAAGAGATTCAATGGTATAGGTATCCGCATTTTCTTTGAGTAGGTCTCCTGACTCTGTGTACCAGTATGCCAAGAACGGAAGATGCAGGATGATGTTCTGTACCTGATGATCGTAGGTGTTGGTTACTACACAGGTGGTCGTATTTCCTTGAGTACTACAGGAGGTTTTTACGTGTTCCCATCGCGTGAGGCCAACCGACGAATAGGCACTGTTCCAAGAGTCGTAGCGATGAAACAACCACTCCCCGCTTCCAACACCAACATCGAAAGCGTACATATCCCATCCATCTGAGCCGCAGAGCATTAGTCCATTCACGATCGAGGGTGGCGCGGTGACACTGGCACCGATGCAATATCGCCAGAGGATTGAGCCTGTTGTCTCGTTTAACGCATAAAACGCCCCGTCGATTCCATCCCGCGTCCCGATGAAGATAAGCCCCCCACTAATTGTCGGGGAGCTGATATCACATGAACCACCTATTTTTGTTTCCCAGAGGAGTTGACCGGTATTGGCGGTCAACGCGTACACGTATCCGTAGGTATCTGCGATAAACACCCGTCCGTTATGATACGCATTAAATGATAAAGCCCCTCCATGAAGGTTATACGTCCAGAGTAACTGTCCTGTATTTTCACTGTATGCGTTCATGGTATTATCAAAATATATTGCTAGAAAGAGGCGTCCTTGACCATCAGCGGTTATTGAATTGTCCCAGGGGCCCGCAGATAATGGTTTGTTCCAGATCTCTTGACCGGTGGTTGCATTGATTTTATACAGTTTTCCGGTGTTATAGCCGTTCCAGAACGCACCATAGATTGCGTTGTCCTTCAGCATTGGTTTGTTGGGGCAGACAGAGTAACCAGTGGGGTATGTCCAATTGATGCTTCCATCTGCCTTGTTCAATGCATACAGTTTCGTATCATAAAAACCGGAGCAAAAATAGAGTTTGTCTTCGTCGTATTGGACTGACTCTGCAATCCCACCGTAGATTGGTGTTTTCCATAGTTGTTGTCCGGTGAACCTGTTAAATGCATACATATATTCGTTGTCTGGATAGTATCCATGGGTACATGTCCCGATGTAGATCACATCGCCATCGATGACAGGGCCGACATATCCTGGTCCTGTCTCATTGCTCCAGAGGATTTCCCCGTTGCTCGTGTTCACAGCGAAGATCTTATCATGGCCTGCCCCGTGGGTGGCACACGAGCCGATGTAGGCGATCCCGTCAGCGTAGGTCACTGCGGATTCTTCATAGTTCGTCCCTGTGGTATTTGCTGTCCAGAGTAATTCATGGCCATAGGAGATTCCTGTGGTATTCACCTCGATGTATGTTTCTGGTTCAACGTTTAACACAAAAGGAATCTGCGGTGTTTTTGAGAATAGAGAAGCATGAACGCAGAGCGTTTCACTGCAAAGACAACAGATTCCAATGCAAATGATGATTATTTTTTTTCTGTTCATGGTCACACAAAATCCCTTTTTTTATATTTTTTTCAACCAGATAAGAGTTAATATCTTCATTGGTTATATAATATTTTTCAGGGGTTTTTTGTCTGTTAATTTCCATGTTTTTTTGTCCGTAATCGTGTTTTTATCATTTAATTTATTTTTTTTTGTACAAAAAGAACGTTAGAAGTTTTATAATCTTGTCAAAACTATCGACTTATGGAGAATATCTATGAAAAGGAAAGTGAGCGGAATATTGATTTGTATGCTGTTTTTTGCAGTGGCTCTACCCGCGGTATCAGCAAGCCAACCAACACCGGCTCAGATACAACGCTTCGGTGCTTGTTATATCGTCGCTGAAGGTGAACTAACCGAAAAAGATTTTCCCTCGATAATCGGGACTAGTATGTGGA
>CAZLDE010000177.1:0-3827 GCA_964558215.1 uncultured Thermoplasmatales archaeon | reverse complement strand
TGAAAATGCTAACAACGGAATGAACATGGATAGTATCGGAATGAGAAGTAAAGTGAAAAGACCGGCTTTGTCATTCTTCCTCTTGTTTTTCAACGTATCATAAGTTTTCCCAATCACTAATGCCATTACCGCATCAATACCCATTGCCATAGCGTAGAGGAGAGGAATAGAAGCATCAGAAAGAATGTTATTCACCTTGAGATGATAACCTATCAATGCAAAGTTCACAAAACCAAAAGTTGTGATAAAACTAAATAATGTATATAACCAAAAAACCTTAGAAAAACGCTCAGGTCTTTTCTCCGTTACAACAGATTTTTCCAAAACATCAGGATTATTCTTAACAAATACATAGACGAATACAATAACAGCCATCAGCACGATAAATGGGACCCAGAAAAAACTGTATCCAGTCTGATAATCAGAGAGTGCTTTGCCAGAGGTTCCTACAAGATAGAAAAAGACTGAAAAGATAAGTGGACCAATTATTGCACCAATCTGGTCTAAAACCTCTGCGATAGCAAATCCCATTCCTGTTCCAACTTGTTTTGTCGCTTGAGACAGAATCGTATCTTTTGCTGGAGAGCGTAGCGCTTTTCCCATCCGTTCAGATATAATAAATAACGCAGCAAGCTGCCAGATGCCTGCTAAAGACAATAACGGCACGGTAAAGAGTAATCCATACCCCATGATTGTGAAAAACCAGTAGGCTTTCATCTTATCAGAAAAATATCCTGAAACAAGACGGATACCATATCCTAAAAATTCACCAACCCCTGCAACAAATCCGATAATAGCAGCATTCGCTCCTAGGATCTCTAAATAGGGACCATTGACGCTTCTTGCCCCTTCATAAATTAAGTCACCAAGTAAACTTACTATTCCGAATAAGAAGATAAGTTTCAGTGCTTTTGTTTTGTTCATAGCAAGATTTCTTCAATTATTTTTTTACAGCTTCTCGTTATAACAAGAATTACAATACACTTTTTTCCCTTTCGGAGTTATAATTGTGTGAATATCCCAAGGTTCCACCTCGTTATGACATCGTTCACATTTCAACTTTTTTCCTCCTGATTTCAATTTTTTTCACCATTTACTATTTTTCATCTCACCAATAATTATTAAACTCATAAGAGCATAATAAGAATACTCAAGGGTAGGCACTGTTATGATTTGTCTCCCATATCCACCGATATTTGCCATACAGGAATTTATGAATCGTTCGCATTGCTGAATGTCGATTGGAAGAAAATGTACCTCTTTTAGACCACATAATGCTTGATATGTAGGCTCCAGATAAGATGTTGAATGAGGAACAATTCCAAACCCACCATCATGGTTCTGACTGTTTAGGATTATAGTAACATATTCATGAGTTGGAAAAGAGATGTGAAATCTTTTTATCAGCATGATGAGTTGTGTATATTCTTCCATAGATTTTACTGGTTTCATTTGCACAGACGTAAAAATATCCTGTTCGTTTTTCATAAGATTCGTTGGTACTATTTGAAATAGTTCTTTTGTCAACATCGAATAATATACATCAGATAATGTATTGAGTATGATTTTCTGATTGTGAATGATTTTATTACGGAGAGACTTCTCTAAATCTATTTGATGAGCAATCCTATAGATTATTGCCAATCGGTAGAAATGTTTCGGAAAAAGAAAATCATGTCGGTCCAATTGTGTAACAAAAGATATGGTTTGTCTACTCATAGTAGGTGCGTTGAGTTTTTCAAGAAGTCGTAGTGCAAAATACGTGTCCTCAAGAGTGGCGGGTGTTGTTTGTGAAAAACTAAATCCGCCCTCTGTTTGTTCACGTGATTGAATGAATGTTATCAGGTTATTTTTCTCTTTTTCAGGAATCATATTTCTCTAAGGATGTGAAATTACTTTTCACGTTTTCGTTCATCTTCTTTTTTTCTTGCTTTAGGCTTCTTGTTATACTGAGCACCATTTACTGTATCTTCTTGGGGGATTTCTTCATCAGTAAGTGGTATTTCAAGAAGGTGTTTTGGGAGAAACACAAGATTTGCAATTAATGTAGGAATAACGGCACTGCCAATGACTACGGCAACAAGATATGAATATTGCTCTTGAGAAATAATACCATGGGTTAATCCATAGATTGCTGAGATAGTCCCAAAAGTTAAACCGGTTGACATAAGAAGCGTGTAATACCATCGTTCACGTTTATCTGTTCTAAATTTACCGATGACTGGATATAAGCCAAAGATTTTCGATAGCACTTTTCCACCAAGAAGAACAAAAAAAATCAGTGGTGCAGTAAGGAGTGCTGGAATAGAGACTAATGAGCCTGCACGAAGGAAATAAAATGGGGTGAGAAAACCAATAGTTAATGTTCGGAGCCTTCTGATGAAGAAATCATCCTTACTTATCGTTCCAGCAAGCACCATGCCAATGATATACGCTGGTAGGACTGCTTCGCTTCCAGACCAGATAGCAAGAGCACCTAAAGCGAACAAGATAAAAAGGATCCATTTTGTTCGTATCGCTGCTGTCCTATATGCATACCGTTGAATCAACTTGGATGTTATCTTCGGCATTGCAATAAATGTGACAATCGCAATAACAATGAAAATAACGGTTTTATAGGTGAACGGGGCGAAAAGAAGACCTAATGCAATAACAGTTTCAAGGTCATTGATGAAGCAGGCACCAAGAATCCCTTTACCATATTCAGTCTTGTTAAACCCGTATTCCAACATTACCGCATAGACAACAGCCATAGATGTCGTCGATAATGCTACCCCTGCGAGTAAACTCGCTGGTATATCCCATTGTAGGATGAAACGTGCGATGGCAAAACATCCAAGAAACGGAGCGAAAAAGCCAATTAATCCAACAATAGTCACTTCCTTGGTTTTTGATTTCAGTGATGCTGGGTCAAGTTCTGCTCCTGCTAAAAAGGTTAAGAGAATCGCTCCTGAACTTGCAATGAATTTTAACCAATCTGCGTTCGACTGCATCGCATCTGGTCCAATGTATTGTGTAGCAATGTATCCTGCAAGGACACCAATGCAGATTTCCATAAGTGCCATTGATATTTTCAGTTTGTATGCAAGAATCGTTGATATAAGTGCAAGACCAAGCCATATTGCAGCAATAGTGAATTGTTCTAATGCCAAAACAAAAACCTCCTTGAAAAACTAAAAAATATTATTCTTTTGTATCTACTTATCAACTGCTGTAATTTCATGAAACCACCGTGTTTATTCAGAAGTCATCAGCAGTTGACTGCGGTTCTGGTTCTGGCCACGGTGGACTTCATCACCTACAGGCTCGTAATTTTCTATCTTTTATTTATACATTCCGTATAAAATGAAACTCAAACAAAATTCCCAGTAATCCTGTTTACTGAAAAGATAAAATTGATGAACAATGAAACGATGTAAAATTCACATGAAATCGTTTTTGAGGCGATTACAGAATGAACGAGGAGAAAAAAAGAGCGATTGCAAAATCCATTAGTTATCGAATAATCTGCATTATTAGCCTGGCCATTGTTACCTATATTTTTACGGGTAATCTTCTTCAGATGACAGGTATTGTTGTGGTTTTTCAGACTATTCAAACATTTATTTATTATGTTCATGAGAGATTATGGGAACGGGTTCAATAGGGACATATTTAATGAACACTATTTTTTCCTCGTAAATCTGCCGTCATCTTTTACTTTTGAAAGGTTCTGAATCTTTTCTTGTAGCCATCCAATTCTTGTGACTTTCACGGTATCAAACTCTGGGACATATGGTTTTATATCTAAAAGTGGTGTTCCATCAACAATATCTATATTCTCAACG
>CAZLDE010000176.1:0-3842 GCA_964558215.1 uncultured Thermoplasmatales archaeon | reverse complement strand
ATATAATAGTCGATGATGTATTGAAAAACAAAATCCTCTATTACATTAAAAGAGATTTCATCTGGTATGGGAAGATAGATCCCTTAATGCGTGACCCTAACATCGAAGATATTTCGTGCGATGGGCCGGGCCTTCCGATTTTCCTGTTTCACCGGAAATACGGCTCCTTGAAAAGCAACATCCAATTTTCCGATGAAATAGCGCTTTCAGAATTTGTTGTTAGATTAGCACAGAAATGTGGAAAACACATTTCCATCGCTGAACCAATGCTTGATGCCACGATGCCAGATGGCTCCCGTATTCAGATGACCCTCAGTAAAGAGGTAACTGCAAAAGGCTCAACATTTACCATCAGACGGTTCAAAGGCGATCCGATTACGGCAACCGATCTGATTTCATATAAAACCCTGTCTGCCGAAATGGTTGCTTATCTCTGGCTTGCCGTCGAAAACGGCATAAGTGCTCTTATCGCAGGAGGTACCGCGGCAGGAAAGACATCGACACTTAATGCTATTTGTTTGTTCATCCCACGAGAATCAAAGATTGTCTCCATTGAAGAAACAAGAGAAATCAATCTGCCGCATCCAAACTGGATCCCTGGTGTGGTTCGATCGGGATTTGGTGAGGTGATAAATGATAAGCTGGCTGGTGAAATTGATTTATATGATTTAATGAAAGCTGCGCTCAGACAACGACCTGAGTACATACTCGTCGGGGAGATTCGTGGGAAGGAAGCCTACGTATTGTTCCAGGCCATGGCGACAGGACATACCACGTATTCAACGTTCCATGCGGATTCTGCCCAGTCACTCATCCATCGGTTGGAAGGTAAGCCAATTGAAATCCCTCGAGTGATGCTACAGGCATTAAATATTGTTACGATTCAAATACAAACCGAGATAAATGACAAGAGAGTCAGACGATGTAAACAGATTGTTGAAATCGTCGATATTGATCCGATGACCAAAGAAATACTTACAAATGAGGTATTTCGATGGGACCCGGTGAGCGATCAGTTCTTTTTCTCCGGGAAAAGCTATATCATGGAACGGATACGGAATCAACACGGGATGTCCAAAGAAGAGATGCTTGATGAACTCAGGCGACGGGTTGATATTCTTGAATGGATGAAAGATAACAACATCCGTGCTTTCAAAGATGTTGCACGAATCGTATCATCTTATATTGATAGCCCAAGCGACGTCATGGAAAAAATAAGAAAAGACCGGGAAATGAAACAAAAACAACAAGATGTTGAAACGAAAAATGTTATAGTTGAGCAGCTCAACACCATTCAACCATCTTCGCTATCTCATGATAATATTTTTGAAAAAGAGAAAAAAGAAATAAAATCGGAGGGATGCCGATGACACTAACAAAATATCAACGTATGAGTTATAAATGGTTAGGCCGATTAGGTGAACGAAGAGCAAATAACCATCTGCAAGAAGCATTGCAATCAGCACATATGGAGATACGCGCAGGTGCGTACCTGTCGTACGTGTTCCTTAGTGCCATTCTTGGATTACTCAGTTCTCTGATTGTAATCGTATTTTTTGTTTTCATCCTGCTGCCTCTTGTCGGAGTTACCCTGGATATGGGGCTGACTATCCTGTTCCTCTTCATCCCTGGTTTTATTGGACTTATTATTTATGCGGCGCTGCTCTATTTACCGAAAAGTCGAGCAAAATCCCGTAAAAAAAAGATTGATACAAACCTCGCTTATGCCATTAACTTCATCTCTGCCATGGCTTCTGCTGGCATCACCCCTACAGAGATTTTTAAAAGCCTCTCAAAACAGGATATCTATAGTGAAGTAATGGAAGAATCTGCATGGATCTACCGTGATGTCGGTTTGCTTGGTTTTGATATTCTTAGTGCGATTAAAAAGAATATCGCGCGGACACCATCGCAGCGGTTCAAAGAATTCCTCCAGGGTATGGTTGTGACTGTCACCTCTGGTGGTTCCTTAAAAACCTATTTTATGCATAAAGCAGACCAATATCTATGGGAAAACAGAAACCAACAGAAACAACTGCTTGAAACACTTGGTATCATGGCAGAGAGCTATGTAACCGCCGCTGTCGCAGGAGTGTTGTTGCTTCTGATTGTGATTCCTCTGATGATGATCATCACTGGAGACTGGAACGCTACGTTCCTGTACATCCTCATCTTGATGGTTGTACCTCTTATCCATGCTGGGTTTGCGGTAGTCATCCGCGGGATGTGTCAGGAGGCTTAAAGATGAAAAAGAAGAAAGAATTGCATCAACAAAATTACCTAAAAAACCTCATCCTTACAAAAAACGCAACTCGACTGGTCGTCTACGTAGTAACAGGTGTGCTTGTCAGCTTCTTTGTCATTCTTGGTGTGCTTTCGATACTTGGTATATTTACAGGGTTTGGTGGATTTATTGATTACTTCGTTTTTGCCTTGCTCTCTGGAACTGGTGTCTATGGGATGTATGAATCCTTCCACGTGAGAAGGATCCAGAAAATAGATGCGATATTTCCGGATTTCGTCCGGGATCTTGCTGAATCCCGGCGGGCAGGGATGACCTTTGTAAAAGCGATACTCTTTGCATCGAAAGGAGAATACGGGATCCTCACACCCGAAATAAAGAAGATATCCCAACAGGTTTCTTGGGGTGGTAGCGTCACAGAGGCATTAGAATCATTCGCGCAGCGTGTGAACACAAAATCAATACGACGGACGATAACTCTCATTATTGAGGCTAGCAACAGCGGAGGAAATGTCGCTGATGTTCTTGACGTGGCAGCAAAGGATGCCCGAGAAATAAAAATGCTTGAAGCAGAACGTCGAACCAACATGGCTTCCTATGTTGTGGTCATTTATGTCGGCATGTTTGTGTTCTTAGCAATAGTGTTAATCTTATGTACCAGTTTTATTCCTGCGATGGTCGGTGGTGAAGGATCACAAGGGATGCAGGGTGTCATGGGTGGGGGAAGCACGACTTCACAAATGGAAATTTCAAATATGTTTTATCTTGCTTGTCTTGTTCAAGCGTTTGGGTCTGCCTTGGTAGCGGGTGTCTTTGAAGATGGTCGATATACCTCCTCGGTGAAGCATATTTTTATCATGGTGTTTGCAACATGGATTATGTTTAAACTACTCCTGGGAGTCTGAATGAAAAATCCAATGAAAAGACATTCATTTCGTTCCAATGAACAAGGTGTATCGGAAATTGTTGGGACCCTTATCCTTATCGTCATCGCAGTCAGTACTTTTTCAGCAGTCTCCATTATTATCCTTAATCCTTGGTCAAATTTTTCCAATATTGATACACCACAGGTAACCTTGGTTGGGGCCGTTGAAAACAATAACGTGGTGATTCAACATCGAGGGGGGATAGCCCTTCCTACAAAAACAAAAGTACTGTTGACAATTGACAATACAGTTATCAATTTTAGCGTCGGGGATTTTAATTATTTTAATGATCAAAACAGTGACGGGTTCTGGAACATCGGCGAGGTGCTCATTTATCCTTCAGGAGGCTCTCTGCACGGCAAACAAGTAACCTGTCTTATCGTGGATGTTGATAAGAATTTTGTGATTTTCGATAAAGTCATACAAAAAGCAATCACAGTACTATCTCCCTATATTGATGCTCTGTCGCCAGATGATGTCACAGAAAATTCTGCGACAATGAAAATGTATTATCATTTTTACAATACAAGTTATTATTCATCAGGTTCTTTGAATTTCACTTATGGGCCTTTTGGTGGACCATATCTGAATTCATCATCGGTACAACCCGTCTCTATTTCTGGATGGTATGGCCTACAGCTCACCGGACTTGCCAGCGGAACGCATTATGAGTA
>CAZLDE010000175.1:0-3853 GCA_964558215.1 uncultured Thermoplasmatales archaeon | reverse complement strand
AGTTAGAAAAATCTCTCAGACAAGAACTCTGTTTCTCCAGAAGCTAAACAAATACCAGAGACGTGGACATCTTCAAATTAAAAGACACAAAACGTGCGATAGAAAACGACTTAAGAGACAAAACAGTTATATGGGATGAACCGGGTAAAAAAAGAGGAGAAAAAACATGACAAAAATAATGATAGTAGATGATGAAACCGATCTGCGAGAAATGCTCAACCTTATGATCCGTAAAGAAGGATTTGAAACTGCTATGGCAGAGAACGGTAACGATTTCCTCAACAAAATCGATGAATTCCAACCAGACATTGTCACCCTTGATGTCATGATGCCGGGACTCACTACAAGAGAAATCCTGGAAAAATTACCTGAGAAAAAGACCAAACCAAAGATTATTTTACTCACGGTTGTACGATACTCTGAGGAAGAAAAACAAAAACTCTACCAGAAAGGAATCGTCGATTACGTCACCAAACCATTTGAGATGGACATCTTGATTAACACGATACAAAAATATGTTCTCCTCAGACCGGTCAGCTAAACCGTTAAAGAAATCGAACTGGTGATGAGAAACACATCTATGGAAGAAGAAAGCGTCGTTCAAGTGAACTATTGGAAGGAAATGCGAAAAGAGATCAATAAAACCTTCGAATCTCTCCATGGCTTGGTCTTACTTACTCATAACTCTATAGAGTTTTCAGACCTCATCGACTTCCTCAATAACCTACGCAGAAACCAGGAGACAACCGTCCTCTATATCTCCTTAATCAACAGTTATATCCATATCAAACAAACCCTCCAAATACATCCCTTACCTTCGAAGAAACTCTTCGTCGTCGACTGCGTCTCCGGTTTCCTTATAGAAACTCAAGATTCCATTCACTGCGTATACAGAAGACCCCCATCCAATTTAGAGGATATGAAAAATCTGATCATGAAAAACATTCAGTGGTCAAGTCCCAATATCATTGTCGTCGACTCCATCTCACAGTTCATCAATTTCACCATACCAACAGATGAAGAACTTCATAGCCTCTATACCTTCCTCAAATCAATAAAAGAAAATGCCCTTGGTGTCACCTGTGATACGATCATCCTCCTCTACGATGATAAGATGGGGTCCATGAAAAAACTCCCGACTGTGTTCACCGATGCCATTATGAAATTAGAAGTGATAAAAGAAAAACCAGAATGGAAAGATTAAAGAGAATCTCATGATAGAAAACGAAGGAGAGATTAGTTATTGGCGTTCAATACACAATGAAAAAGATGAGGTATTAAAAAACCTCCAAGGAATCGTCCTCGTACTCCATAACTCAATGGAATTCACCCAATGTATAGATTTATTAAATAAGATCAAATCAAACCATTTCACTAACGTCCTATATATTTCCTTAACAAGAAGTTACGGGTACATGCGGCACGCATTGGAACAGAAACCCCTTGATCAAAAACGAATCCTCTTCATCGATTTCGTCTCAGGGTTTGCATTTCCTTCTGAAGAAAACATCGATACTTGTCTGTACCATAAACCACCACGGGACCTTCAAACGATGAAAGAAATCATTCATTTCGGCATTGAAAAAACCAATCCCGACATTGTCATTATCGACTCCCTCTCGCAACTCATCAACTTCTCAAAACTAACCAAAACAGAATTAAGTGAATTCTATTCATTTTTACATGATATGCGTCAGCAGATGTTGAACTTAGTAAACAATACATTCGTTCTCCTGTTTGACACGAAATTAGGAGTTCTTTACCAGCTCCCTACAAAGGGTTTTGACACAATTCTAAAATTGGAGGTAAATGTTCCAATAACACCTTATCAACAAACTGATCGGTTACTTAGAGAAAAAATGCCGCTATCGTCTGTGATTTCGTAGTAGAGTTATTCACCAATACCATTTATTAGTGATTTCCATGGAATCTAGTTTTTTTCAATCCAGTGCTCTATTGCCTCAATAATAGCTGTTGTAATATTACCCTTTTTCATTCCTAATTTTTTAAAGACTTTACTTCTGAACCTCTCTTCCAGTTCATCAGGTAATATCACGTCTATTCGTCCCATCGAGATCAACAAATATTATAATAAATTATTGTAATATAAACTTTTCCACTTTTACACATAAACACAATATTTATAAACCTGTATTTAATACACTTATGTGTAAATGTGTAAAAGCAGAAGGGGGTCTAGAACTCCCTTCAGGCTGGAGACCTTCGAATGCGGCCAGGCAATCGAAATATCTTCAGAGAAATCATAGAACTGGAGATTTATAAAACCTTCGAGAAGTTCAAAGATCAAAAGAACATCAAGATATCTGACTTCCTGAAAGCATTCGATGTAACCTTGTTTGAATTACGCAAATATCGAAAGATCAAGTTCTCCTACGAATCACTCCTCAAGCTTGTTTTATTCCAGAAACTCAAAGGAATAAAATTCCATACAAAACTGACCAAATACTTGAACAGAAATCCTTCTGAAAAATTCAAACTCGGATTCACCAAAACACCAGACAGAACTCAAATCGGTTACTTTGTTAACCATATCCTCAGCACTGAAATAAATATTCTCATCGATTTTACAGCAAAAAAGATTGAAGAGATATCTGAAAAATTCGGTATCCTCCTTGATGTTAAAACTTTCGAGACAGAGAAACCACAGAAAGAAACCAAAGAACGAAATCAGAGGCTCCAAAGAAATGAGAAAACCAAAGAAATCTGCAGATTATTCAAGAAACGGTTTGCACCATTCATCAACTTGAACCTCAAGAACAATACGCTTTACAAGAAGAACCAGTTCATCGACCTGCTAATCCATATGGGGATGACCCAAGATTTCGCAGAGAATGGCAATAAAACCTACAAGGAATTGCGACCACAAGTAGGATGCCCTGATGCAGATACATTACTGTATCATCTGAAGAACTACGAGAACCACAGAGATGTACACAAAATGTTTGTCACCTTGTTTGAGATCGTATGGGAGATGACCCGCAAAATCAACCTATTCGATATCAGAAAACACTACGATGTTGCTATCGATTTCACAGAATGGTACTTCTACGGTGATCGTGGCGCACCAATGGTTACGGGAAAAGAACCTGATCGCGGAACATCAAAATGCTACAAGTTCGCCACTATCAACATCGTGGAAGCAGGGAAACGGTTTACCTTGCTTGCATTGCCTATAGGTCCGTTTGACACCAAAGAAGAAGTCCTCAGAAAACTTTTAAGTTATGTTCTTGAGCGTATCAAGATACGACGATTGTATGTTGACCGTGGTTTCTGCGACTCCAACGCAATCAAAGTATTCGACAGTCTGCATCTGAAATATTTGATGCCTGCGACAAAAATATCAACCGTGAAAGAAGTGATGGAAGTTACTACTGCACCAAGTATTGTAACTGATTTTGTAATGAAAGATGTCACTTTTAATTTGGTCATTGTAGATGAAAAGTTGAACGATGGCAGGATAGAAAAACGAGCATTTGCCACCAACGAAGAATACAATGAGAATGATGTAAATCTTGCTGAAAGACTGTTCGACTTATATGGACGGCGCTGGGGTATAGAAACTAGCTACAGAGTGAAAAAACATTCCTATCTTCCTAAGACCACATCAAAGAACTACCTGATACGACTTTTTTATTTCATGTTCTCTGTGTTGTTGTACAATCTTTGGATTCTTGCGGACATTCTTATTTGGCTTGCATTATTTGGCACAGTAAAAGAAGATCACTTACTTACATCCAAATATTTTGGAACTGTGCTGTATACGATTGATCCTGGAGGGTAACAAGATGTCCTCCACTTTGTTTTTAGACTTTTGAATTAGTGTAGAGTAGAT
>CAZLDE010000174.1:0-3876 GCA_964558215.1 uncultured Thermoplasmatales archaeon | reverse complement strand
ATCTTTAATTGTAATCAACCCACGAAAATCCTATTAAAGATTTACAATATTCATTACCAAAGAATGGACAAAATGAAAAACAAATAAAATTCATTATACGAAAGTGGAGATACAGAAAATGAGCATTCTCATTAAAAATTCTTTAATTCTTACTCAAAATGATTCTCGCCAACGGATCCATGGTGATATTTACATCGAGGATCATCAGATAGTGGAATGTTCGAAAAAACCACTTTCCATTGAGGCAGAATATAAAATTGATGGGACAAAGAAACTCGTATTACCTGGTCTGATCAATACCCATACACATATCCCCATGACGCTGTTCCGCGGATATGGCGATGACATGATTCTTAGTGACTGGCTGGCTCAGCGGATCTGGCCCGTGGAAGCAAAACTTGACAAAACATCAATCCAGAGTGGAACGGAGCTAGGACTATTAGAAATGATTTCAACAGGTACTACTTCGTACCTCGATATGTATTTCTTCGAGGAAACCATCGCGCAAACAACAGAAAAGGCAGGGATGCGAGGATTCCTTGGTTTCGCACTCATCGATTTTGATACACCTGAGTATGAATCAGCAGAACTGATACCTCACTGTGAACAGTTCATCAACCGGTGGAAAGGCAACCCCTTGATTTCCCCGCTTATCGCCCCTCACAGTACGTATTCCTGTAAACCCGAAACGCTTCAAAAATCTCTAGAGATTGCGACCAAACACCAGGTGCCTCTGCACATCCATTGCTCTGAGACTCGAGACGAGGTATACGATGTGGAAAGGAAATACGGGGTTCGACCTGTTGAACAATTAAAAAGATTTGGTCTGCTTCGAAAAGACACGAGTCTTGCTCATTGCGGATGGATTACGAAAAATGAGATTTCTGATTTGAAAAACGCAGAAACAGCAGTCTCTCATTGCCCCGTGAGCAATATGAAGATTGCATCCGGTGGTTTTGCCCCTATCCCGGAGCTTCTTGATGCGGGTATTGCTGTTGGACTTGGAACCGATGGAGCGGCAAGTAATAACACCCTTGATATGTTTGAGACGATGAAGTTCTGCGCGCTCGTTCATAAGAACCACCGTTGGGACCCAACAATTCTTCCTGCACAGACGGTTTTTGATCTGGCAACTCTTGGTGGTGCACGCCTTCTTGGTATTGAGCAGATGCTCGGTTCAGTTGAGGCGGGGAAAACAGCGGACATCATCATGATCGATGTACAAAAACCACATGTAACCCCGCTTCATGACCCGGTCTCCCAATTAGTTTATGCGGTTCGCGGAACCGATGTTTGTACAACAATCGTGAATGGAACCCCACTTATGTTAGAAAGAGAGTTCCTGACGATTGATATCGAAAAAACCCTGGAAAATGCAGAGAAACATGCTTATGAGTTAACTAGTTAAACTGTTTCTATTTCAGGTCAAGCATGCTGAACCTTATCGGAGTGATTGTAGCATTTATCGTAATTCTCCTTCTTATTCGTAGGAAGATGAATTTCGGTGTTTCTCTTATTCTTGGTTCTCTCATCGTCGGTGTGTTTTCTCTTCAGATCATCAGCCCAGTTGATATCCCAAAAGCGATGATTGAGGCAAGTATCTACTCGTTTGAAAGACAACAGATATTCACAGAGACGATTGAACTTGCTTTGTTAATGACATTGATTTATGTCTTAGCAAAATCAATGCAGGAGACCGGGGCGATCAGCAAGCTTATCGATAGCTTACGGACGTTTTTCTCAAAAGGAGGGACACTGGCTGTTATCCCTGCAGTGTATGGGTTAATGCCGGTCCCGGGTGGTGCATTGTTTTCTGCCCCGCTCATTGATAAAGAAGGAGACAAGTACAACCTAAAGAACAATCAAAAAAATTTTTTGAACATCTGGTTTCGGCATGTCTGGTTTCCGATCTACCCAATCTCTTCAGCGATGATACTGATCTGCAGTGTCAAATTCTCTGGAATCCCCATACAGAACCTTATTCTTGCAAACCTCCCTGCCTTCCTCGGAGTCATCGTCATAGGATATATTATTTTGAGACGCTTGACAAGAGACATTCCCCAAGAGACAATGAAAGTTACGAAGGATTATCATGGTTTGATATTCATCCTTCCACCCGTGATTCCTCTACTGTTTTATCCCTTAAAACTTGTCGGTCTTTCAGAAACACGATGTTTCTTACTGGGTGTCTCTCTCAGCCTTCTTGTCCTGTATTTTTTAGTTGATATCGACACGAAGCGGTATACTCAGATCCTGAGGAAATCCTTGACCTGGAATTTAGCGATAGCTATTTTTGGGATTATGATTCTTCGTGAGATAATACGGGTATCAGAGATGCATGTTTTGATAACCGAAACGATGCAGAACCTTGCGTTCCCCGCGCTTCTCATGATAATACTCATCCCGCTTCTTCTGGGCGCCTTGACCGGCTATAACCTTGGTGCGGTCGCTCTTTCCTATCCATTAGTTGACCCGTTTTTTTCCTTCACGGGTATGCAGCTTCTTGGTCTCACCAGCCTCATCTTCATGAGCTCTCTTATCGGATATCTCATCTCCCCGATCCATCTTTGCAACGTCCTGAGTAGTGAATACCTCAAAACAGATACAACACGGATGTACAAGATGTTCCTTCCTGCAGCGATAGGTGTCTTGTGCCTACAGATCCTATTTGTGGTTCTCGTGTTTCCAGCATAGGTTTTCCTATCGGTCCTCAAGGGTCCGAGGAATCAAAGAAAAAAACCATCATTTTAATGTGGCATCAACGAGGGGCTCTCTAGGGACAATAAATCTTATAAAAAGTCAGGGTCTACCACCTGTGTATGAATCAGGGAATGCTTTTTGATCAACTGAAAAACCCACAGTTCTATGGGCCTCATGTCACCGCAGTTCATCTTCTTCAGACCCATATCTCCTATGTTGCTCTCACCGGAACCTATGCATACAAAGTTAAAAAACCAGTGAACTTCGGTTTCCTTGATTTTTCAACCTTAGATAAACGGAAATACTACTGTGAAGAGGAGTTACGGTTAAATAGACGGCTCTGCCCGGAAATGTACCTGGAAGTCATTCCTATCACAAAGAAAGACAGTACCTTGCAGCTTGATGGGGACGGACCAGTCGTTGAATACGCTGTAAAAATGAAGGAATTCCCCCAGCAAGCTATCATGACAAACATGTTGCTGAAAGGTCAGGTTTCTGAAGAGACCATTGACCATCTTTGCACCATTTTAGTAGATTTTTATCATTCACAAGAACCATCTGACGATGTAAAACAGTATGGAAAACTACCAGCCGTGAAACAAAACATCGATGAAAATTTCGACCAAACCAGGCCAATGATTGATATCACCGTACCAAAACAAACCTTTTTTTCTATAAAAGATGCGGTCGGCAAATTTTTCGAACGAAGAAAAGAGATATTCAATCGTAGGATACAGGATGAGAGAATCTATGAATGCCATGGGGATCTGCACTCCGGCAATATCGCAATCACCGAGAAAACAATCCATATTTTCGACTGCATCGAGTTTAACGACCGGTTCCGGTTCTGCGATGTCGCCTCTGATATAGGATTTCTTGCCATGGATCTCGATTACTTCAATTACCCCTACTTATCAAGCTTTTTAATCCAGAACTATGTCCAGAAAAGCAAAGATAAAGGGATATATTCGGTGTTGAATTTCTACAAATCATACCGAGCGTTTGTACGAGGGAAAGTTTATGGTTTTCAGATCAATGATCCTCACATAGAACCAGAAAAAAAGCAGAGCCTTCAAGTCACTGCCAAAAAATATTTCCAGTTATCAGAGTACTATGCACAATTATTCACTCTTGATACACAGCAACAGAAACCACTCCTTTTTCTTGTCTTTGGAT
>CAZLDE010000173.1:0-3882 GCA_964558215.1 uncultured Thermoplasmatales archaeon | reverse complement strand
TTAGAAAAATCTCTCAGACAAGAACTCTGTTTCTCCAGAAGCTAAACAAATACTAGGATTTTCTTCAATAGAAGCAGTAATTATCGTTTTTCTCTGTTTTCTACTTGGATCTGGTCTCATAGATGCTTATGCAGGAATCAGTTTTTCAAATATCCCGTTATTTCGCTATCAGACTTCTTGGATTGTTGGAATCAATATTGGTGGAGCAGTTATTCCCCTACTGTTGAGTATTTATTTGTTCTTGAAAAATAAATTAAAACCATTTAAGGTTCTCCTAGGCATAGGCATTATTGCTGTTGTGACTTTTTTTGTTACCTCGCCTGACCCTGAGAAAGGGATTGTGTCTGTGTTTCCTTTTTGGTTGCTGCCGATTATTTGTTCAAGTGCTGTGTCCATTCTCCTCTACTGGAAAGAGAAGAACAAAGCTGCGCCTCTTGCCTACACGGTAGGCACATTAGGAGTACTCCTGGGAGCTGATGGTTTTCATTTGATTCGTTTACTCCAATACGAGGTTCAAACCACAAGATACGCTGTCATCGGAGGAGCGCATGTCTTTGATATGGTCTTCATAACAGGAATCCTTGCGGTGTTCCTTGATGGACTATTGATTGTCCAGCAGAAGAGAAAAAAAGACGTGTAAATAGTTTTTAGGTAATTTTTTATTGATTCGTTCAGTGTTTTTTCTGTTCGCCTGATTTGTATCGTTGCACAGCATCGTATTTCATACCCCACGGAGCCCACATCGCTGCTAAGAGACCTCCTGTTATCAGTAAAGTAACGATGAAAATCGCCAGATTCCGATAAACATCATATGGTTCTGCAATGGCCCAGAACCAATAAATTAAAAACACAAAGGTACCGATCATTAGAAGAATTGAGACCCAGATCCTCCATCGAAACCCTTTTATTTTCATCATTTCCTTTTCGGGAGAGGTTTGTTTTTTATACGCCCAGACTGCCCAAGGTCCTCCTAAAACACCCCCGAGAAGTAGAAGTGATAATAAGAAGATTGCCACATTGCGCTCCCAAGCATAGTGTTGTGCATAAAAAAATAACCACAGGATCAGAAAAACAAGCCAGCCTACACCAACAAGAATTGAGAGGGAGACTCTCCACGCAAGACCCTCGGTTTCCTCCTTCATTGGAACCGACTCTTCATTCATTGAAATCCTTCCAGATATCAAATAGAAGAAATAAATAACCAGTATATAAGCATGACAAATAAAGACAAAAAAAATACAATATGAGGATACGATGAAACCTTTTCTCCGATAATCTTATATAAACATCTTAGTTTTGGGATTGAAAGACAGGAGGCAGAATAGATACTAGCCAGCAAACTTTTAATAAACACCTATTATTTAACCTCCATGTTTTCACGTTAAATCAGAGGCAGAAAATGGACGACGAATCACTCGAGGAAATGTCTCGAAAGAAAGATGAGTATCAAGAAAAAGCAAACCAACTCAAGAAAAGTCGTGATGAGCTGCACGATCGTTCAAAGAAAATGGCAAAAGAACGCGATGAGCTCAATGCACGGGTCCGTCAAATCAGAAATCAGATCAGTGAACATAAGAAGAAACGCGATGAACACAACGAACGTGTAAAACATGCCAAAGAACAACGAACTGAATTCTTAAATCATCATCTTGAATTGAAAAAGAAAATCAAAGAACTGGAACGGGAACGAACTTCGAATTCCGGTGTCAATGTAAACGAACTGAAACAATACCTTAGAAAACTCGAAAACGAGCAGATGACTCAGCCGATGTCTGCGCAGAAAGAAAAAAAACTCATTGAAACGATTAAAGGAATCCATTTAAAAATAAAAGAGGCTGACGAGAAATTAAACAAAGATCCGAAGCTGAAAAAAACAATCGAAGAAGAAAAATTGATGCGACAGAAAGCAGAAAAACAACATGAACTCGTCGAAAAAATGGCAAAGAAAGCACAAGAGGAACATCAGGGGATGTTAGAACAATTACAACAACTTGACAAACTGGTAAAACGAACAACGGAAATCCAAGAAAACATCGTTGTAACAAAGATAGAAGCAGATAAGCTGCATAAAGAATTCATAGACCACGTAAATAATATACATGAACTGGAGAAGAACATATCAAGCACAGAGAAGAAGAAAGAGAAAAAGAAGAAAATGGCTGACGTGTCTGCAGCTCAGAAAGAAGCAGATGACGTATTTGAGCGGTTCAAACGCGGAGAAAAACTCAGCACGGAGGATTTAATGATCCTCCAGAAAGCAGGTTTACTATAACCGAAGACCCTTTGGAGGGACCTTGAAAATGCCTTGTGAACTTTGTGGGAGAGAGTGTAAAGGTGGCAAAGAAGCGATTATCGATGGGGCGAAAATGTTCGTCTGCCCAGATTGCTTACGATACGCAGAAGGGGTGGTTCAACAGGAACCAGTTCGAAGCGGTCCCCCACTTCAATTCCAACAACATATCCCAAGAAAAACCCAAAAAGCAGAACGGGACATCTACAAGGATAAAGGGATGGAAAAAGAGCTTGTGGTAAACTGGAATCATCTTATCGAGCAAGCACGAAAAAAGAAGGGATTGACAAGGGAAGAACTTGGATTTAAAATCGGGGAACGAACCGTTACTATCGCTAAACTCGAAAACGGTGACCTTCGTCCGTCTGATCAGACCATTACCAAGCTGGAAAAAGAACTCGGAATCCAACTTATGGAAGAAATAAAAAACCTAGCCACGGGAACAGGATCACAGACTCGAACCCAGGGGGGATTCACCCTTGGCGATTTTATAAAAACAGATAAATAAGACGCATGAAAAAAGATGATTTTTCAGCGGCAATAAGAGCGCTACGGAAAGGACAACTTGTTATCTACCCAACAGACACACTATACGCACTTGGCGCCGACATTTACAACGAGACCGCAGTTCGAAAGGTATTTGAAACAAAACAACGTCCGTTTAACATCCCATTGCCCGTAGCAGTCCATTCGATCCAAGCAATCCGAACAATCGCTGTGATGAGTACCATTGCCCAGAAAATCAGCGAAGAGTTCTTACCCGGAGATCTAACGATGGTCCTGAAAAAAAAACCATCTGTTCCAGCAATCGTAACAAGCGGTTTTGACACCATTGGAGTACGTGTGCCAAATCATCCCCTCGCATTGAAATTACTTGCGAAGTATGGTCCTTTGACAGTCACGAGTGCCAATATCCATCATAAAGAAACCAAAGGACTTATCAGAGATATCCTTCAGCAACTACAAACAGATGTCCCCGTGTGCCTGTACGCTGGCAGAAGACAGAGTAGTCCATCTACGATTGTTGACCTCTCAAATGATACACCACGAATAGTACGCGAAGGTTCTATAACCAAGAAAGAAATTCTGGATGTGATCTCACATGGATGACGCTATTTATGATAACTATAAACGGGCAGGCTCAATTGCAGCCGATGCACGGGATTATGGAGCGACGTTACTTAAGCCAGGTGTACGACTCGTCGATGTTGCGACAATAATTGAAAACAGGATAACAAACAAAGGCGCTGGTTTGGCATTTCCTGTAAATATCGCACTAAACACCCTTGCAGCCCACTATAGTCCAAGACATGATGACGTCCTTGTATTCAAAAAAGGCGATGTCGTAAAACTCGATGTCGGCGCACATGTCGATGGATATATCGCTGATACGGCACTGACCGTCGAGCTTGAGACACACCATTATGACGACATCATCCAAGCCTCAGATGAAGCGTTAAAAAAAGTAATTGATGTTCTCTCGAGCCACCTCTCCTTAAGTGATGCAGGAAAAACCATTGAAAGCACAATCAAATCCTATGGATACAAACCTATCGAGAATCTCATGGGTCATGGGTTAGATAGATATGAGC
>CAZLDE010000172.1:0-3889 GCA_964558215.1 uncultured Thermoplasmatales archaeon | reverse complement strand
ATTCAGTACTGACGATTCGAATGGGCGCTCTATTGTTGTTTTGACCTCTTTTTCATAAAGATTTCCATAGCATCAAATGCTTTTTCCAACGTCTCCATTGGTGGAAGAATCACAGCACGGAAATGGTCTTTCCCATATGTTGCGCAGAACCCCGATCCGTTGACCACCAGCACATGTGCTTCTTGCAACAAGTCAAGGACGAATTCTTTATCGTTCTTCCAAGGACCTGTTTCCATCGCCTCAATTTTTGGGAAAATATAGAACGCACCATCTGGTTTTGCTGTAGATATCCCCTCGATTTCATTAAGACGTTTGTATGAGAAATCACGTCTTTTCCGTAATTTATCATTCACTTCTTCGATGTGGTCCTGCGGCCCCCGTAATGCTTGAATACACGCGTGTTGACAGACTGAATTTGCACAGAGCCGGGACCGAGCAATACGCATAAAAGCCTCTTGTATCTCATCAAGGTCCCCCGTATGCTTGAACATGGTGTATCCGATACGCCACCCTGGCATGACATATACTTTTGAAAAACCGTTAAAGGTTATCACAGGGACATCTTTTGTAAGTGACGCCGTCGCATGTTGTTTTCCATCAAAGGTCAAATCATAGTAGATCTCATCAGAGATTACCATGATCCCATGTTCTCCTGCTATGTCAATGATTTGTTGTAACACTTTTTTCGAATACAACGCACCAGTCGGATTGTTCGGGTTGATAAGGACAATTCCTTTGGTCCGATCCGTAATCTTCTGCCGGATGTCATCAACATCAGGTTGCCAGTTCTCTTTCTCGATGCAATGGTACGGCACCGGTTCTGCATCAGCGAATTTGGTGATAACGTTATACTGCGGATAGGTTGGTCCAGGAATCAATAACTCATCTTTGGGGTCTAACGATGCATTCAGCAGCATCTGAAGCCCTTCAGTGACCCCGGTGGTGACACAGATATCATCAGGAGCATAGATGACATTATTTCTCCTTTTTTCCCGTTCGATGATTGCTTGGCGTAACTCAAGGAATCCCTCTGAGGGAGCATATCCATTATGCTGTTCATTTGCAGCTTTGTACAACGCATCTTTTATATGTTGTGGTGTATCGAAATCATATGCGTTTGGATCACCAATATTGAGCTTTAAAATTGTGATTCCCTTCTTCTCCAACTGTCGTGCTGGAATGAGCACATCTCGAATCGCATACTCGACGCCCTGAGCACGCTTCGATGCTTTTATTGACATGGTAATCAAGACCCGAGATAAGAAATCCACATAAATAGTTGATGGTGTTCAAAGAAGAAAACGTTCTTTCGGTTTCTCCCCTTATGTTCTTGTGTTTAATGTCACATCCTGTCCTGTTTCACCATACAGATAAACAAATTCCGGTCTTTGAGGTATCTGATATGTTCGCTGACAAAAATCGAAGATCCGTCTTTTTTCTTATGGATGTTTTTTAGTTGGATGTTTCCTTGTTTTTTTATTTCCTCTAAACTTGCTTTGATATTCTTGTAAGAATCAAGATATAAAACGTCTGAAAAAGTAAGAGAGAGCATCTCCTGCTTGTGATATCCCAGTTTTTTCTGGATGTCCTCGGTGCAATCAATAATTTTGGCGTTTTCATCAAACAGAATCATGTAATCAAAGTCCTGTTGTGGGGCCGTCTCAATGACTGGGCTGATGGTTTGTTTTTCATAAGAATGTTTCTGAAGGACTTCATGGAGTTGTTTATATGCGTCACTTAATTTGTTTTCTAGCTCTGCTATTTTGGATTCTGCGACATGATATTCTGTTGCATCCCTACTAAAACAACGCAGACCTTGGAAGTCGCCTGCGGTAGTAAACACAGGGATACAAAACGAGCGCACCCACACGGTGTGAGTGTTATCCTGTTTCGTCCAGTATAAATCTAGTTTATTTGCGCTCTCTGTCCTTTGCTGTGATAGCACATATATTATGTCTTTGAATTTATCGGCATCCTCTGCAGGTAAAAATCGAAAGATCTCTTTTCCAATCAACTGTTTAGGCGAGTACCCTAGCGTGTTTGTGATCTTTGGTGAGCATTTTGTACAAATACCATTTTTATCGATTTCCCAGACCCATCCATCGATTTTTTTTAGAAGGATCTCATACTTTGCTTCTGCTTCTTCTTTTGCTTTTACCGCCTCTATGAAGATTTCCTCTTTTTTCACCCCGACTTTATTGATAGCGAGTTTGAGGCTTGCCATAACACGATCTAAGGAGTCTGTAAGATTGTTTATTTCATAGATTTCGCTTTTCTCAAGTTCGACTTCGAGGTTTCCTTTACTTATCTCGTCTATGTTCCTTGTGAGTTTCTCTATTGGTATGGTGATAATATAGGAAACGACAAACGCGACTGCAAGGGTGATAAAAAGAATTAATCCAAGGAACAAGGTAGCAATTTCTAGACCCTGCAGTCCACTGATCATTGCTACGGGTATTAGAGATATTACAAGACACATTATTGTTACTAACCATCGTAATCTCATTGTTTCACCTGTATTTCTCCTTTTATTTCTTTATCGTGTGGTTTGTTTTCTTCTTTTCGGTTTTCTTCACCGAAAATATTGCCTATGGTTCGTTTTAACTCATCTGCATGTGAATGACGTAAGATGCGTTGTTTTTCTAATAAGAGAACATACCCAACAAGATCTTCCTTGTTCAGGGAATGTTTGTTTTTCAGTTCGATGAACTCAGCCTCGCCCATGGGACCTAAAGTGTTCATCAGCTCTTTTTTTATTTTCTTTTCAATTTCGCTTTTCTGGGAGAAGAGGACTTTGATAGGTTCTATTTCATATACTGGTGTAAGTGGGACCGTGAAATAGAACGTGCTGCCTATACCAGGTTTACTTTCAACCCATATTTTTCCTTTTTGTGCTTCGATGATCCCTCTGCAGATTGTTAAACCTAATCCCGTTCCACCGTAGTTCCGACTGAGGGAACTTTGCACTTGGTAGAATGGTTCAAAGACACGGATCTGGTCATCAGCGTTCAATCCCATTCCTTTATCTTTGACGCTGAAGCGAACATGATGGTTTTGCATCTGCGCATCGATTTCTATCGTGCTGTCCTTTGGTGAAAATTTGATTGCGTTATGTACAAGGTTCCGAAGGACCTGACTGATTCTATCAGGGTCGATTTCAATGGTGGGAAGCGCTCCACATTTTGTAACAAGAGTGATATTTTTCTCCTTGGCAAATCCAATCATAAATTCGACGGTCTCTGTGATAATATCTACTAGGTTCGTTTTTTTGAAGACAAATTTCAATCGGGCTGCTTCGATACGGGAGATTTCAAGGAAATCCTCGATGATTTTGTTGAGTCGTTCTGCATTACGTAGGATGATCTCCACACTTTGTTTTTGTTTGTCGGTAAGTTTGCCGAAATATTCCTGCTGCAGCATCTGCAATTGCGCTTTTAAGGGGGTTATTGGTGTACGTAGCTCATGGGACGTGATGCTGAGGAACTCTGATTTTGATCTATCAAGATTGAGACGTTCCTCCTCCATTTTACCTAATGCAAATGCGCTTCGGTTCAATGCCTCGCTGAGTAGTGCAAGCTCATCATTTGTTTCTATATGTGTTCTGACTTTGAAATTCCCTTTTTCTAACTCTAAAGCAGCGTGGTAAAGATCTCGGATTGGTTTGGAAAAAGAACGTGAAATCAGAAATCCAATAAGCATGGTATTAACAGCGATAAGGACGATAATAAGAAGACCAGCAGCGTCTAAGAGCATTTGCTGCTGATGAAAAAATTGAGAATTTTCTATCAGGAAAGAGTTTGCGATGAGATAGAAATATCCGATTCCAATTCCAGGGGCGACCAAACCCACTATCAAAAATAATAATGTAAGTTTTACATTAATTCTACTC
>CAZLDE010000171.1:0-3915 GCA_964558215.1 uncultured Thermoplasmatales archaeon | reverse complement strand
GCATTCGTGGTCTTCAAAGGGAACGTATTCTGTTCGAGTAAAAGCAAAGGATGTAAACGATGCTGAAAGCAACTGGTCTGAACCTCTTTCGGTGACGATGCCACGAAGCTTTTCTCAAGTCTGTGTATTCTTCGAGAAACTGGAGCAGCGGTTTCCTCTTTTCTACCTATTTTTAGAGGAATTGTTTAGCAGGTTCGGCGTGTAAAAACGCCCTATTCACTTTTTTATTTTTTTACGACTTTATACTTGTCGATGGGGTCAAGTAACGCGAGCTGTTCACCGTTATCCCATTGAACCCAGACTAATGTTTCTTCTGTCTCATGTTCTATTTTCGTTACTGTCCCTCGAGCCCCTGGTTTTAATCTCGTCATGGAATCATTGATAAAGACCAGCTCAATTCGGTCGCCGATACTTACTTTGTTTTTCATATGTTATCCCCCTTATTTTTTGGATGCGGGTAACGGGATTCGAACCCGTGTGACTAGCTTGGGAAGCTAATATCATAACCACTAGATCATACCCGCGTATGTGTAACCACTGGCCAAACCAGATTATGCTTGTACTTTTAAATATATCTCTCCAGGTTAGGTTCTTCTGTATCTTAAGAAAAGATCATCGATTTTTTTCCATCATCTTTTACGAGAGAACCAAGCGATGATTCGTTTTGTAAAAAACGTTACTGTCAACAGAGCTAGCGATATAATCGACAGATAAAAACTGATGCTTGGGCCCCATGAGCAGGGTACTGCTGTTTGGACTGATTGACCGGGGATCGAGATGTCAAGAGTGCCACTCCCCATGAAACTGCCGACCCCTACCTGTGTTAACTGGCTTAACGCATAGTAAAAAACAACCACTGTAAGAAAGATGATTATGATGCTTAAAACCGATATCATTATGGTTGTTTTCCGCAGTTTTTTCTCTGTTAACACACTGAAAAAAATCAAGAGACAAGCGACACCGATTAGTATAGCTAATAATCCCAGCACCATCGTGACTTCAGATGGGACAGCACTGATTTCCCCTCCTGTCGCATTCGATGATTTCGTCAGGGTGATCAATTTTGAGGGTATGACCATGGTCGTGGTCGTTGTTGACACGGTGTCAGTCCCGCCACTTAACGCCCACCACGGCGATATAAGTGCAATGATGAGCAAACCAATAGCAAAAAATTTCAGACTGCTAATCACCTGGCGTTTCCATATGAGGAACCCAAGGGTAGCGATCAGGAAAACAATGCCAAGATAGAGAACCACGGTATGAAGAAGTGACCCTTGCGAGGTAAGAATATCCATTTTTTTATCTCCACGGATCTGAATCTGCTGCTGGGCGATAGGTTCGTCATTTTCACGAACAAGGATTTCGTAATCCCCTGGTGGCAACGATACTGTAACAGTCCCGTTCTGCTGAATCGAAATCGACTTAGTTTTTTCGTGCCTCTGAAAAGATACCTGTCCGTTTGAGAGCAAGTCTGCATAGGAGTTAAAAACGGAGAGAACAAGAACAAACTCTGCAGGAAACATTACCGCCAGGCTTGTGGTTTGTTTAAGGCTAACTTCTTGCTCCACTCGAAATGATTTGTAACTCAGACTCAGCTGATACGAAAATGGGAGAAGATTTTTGAACTGATACGATCCGTCATTGCTTGGTTCACCTCGAAGAGTGGTCGCTATCGCCATATCACTGCTCACCAGTGTTGGATTGACATCAACAGCGGGGGTAAAACCCCAGGTGTCAGTGACCGTCAAGGAGAGGCTGTATCGCTGAAGGGAAAATGATTTTTTCATATCGATAAATCGACGGATGCCATTGAGTTTCACTTGTTCCTCTCCAATTAAAAATCCTTGATAGAAGAGTTTCAACTGATACGGTTTCAAAGAATAACACGGGGCTAAAAGACGAGTGTTTCCCTCGGAGTCGGTTATTGCTTCTGCGATGGTCTTATTGTCAATTTCTAAGATACACCGGGCATTCTCCACCCCTACGTTATCCTGATCCACCAAAGAAACACGGATCCCACCCTGTGGTCGACAGCGGACCCGGATAGAGGTGTCTTTCGTTAGATTCACAAGACCAAAGCCAATGTACTGACGCTGCTTGGCGAATCTTGGATTCTCCCGATAGATTTTCACAAGATACTCACCGGAATCAAGATCCGGGAACCGGATCTTCTTGAACAACGAGAGGTTCTTCCAATCAAAAATCCCCAGGACCATCTGAATCTTCTGTCGCAGGTTCTTCCCGGTCATATTCAGCGAAATGGACCCTAGGGAAAGACGACCGACTGACCCAGAGGAACGAAAACTGTTCTGCTGATACAGCTCTGCATAGATATATGACACGTTTTTTCCCAATGCTGCAGAGAACAAGGATCCAAGAGGGACCGATCTGGCAAAATGAGCATACACGGTCAATGTATATCGTTCTTTTTGTTCCTCTCCCTCTGTGACGTTTCCTCGAAAGACCGGGATATCTTTAATCAGTTTTTGATAGATCGTGGATTCTTCATCGATTCTGAGATATCCCCCGGTTTCAACAGTTAAAAACTCTACTTTGTATTGATAGAGTTTTCCCTGGTCAAGGGTGGTTTGATGGTTGCCGTTTTCATAGGCATTTCGTGTAAGATGTAAATTTCCTGTATCTGCTTCAAGTCCTGGTAATTTGATGTTCTGCTTCGCAAAAACTTTGATTTGAACGCCGTCATCTGAGCCTTCGGTAATCCCTGTGTTCGAGTTAAAAATGATTCCGTGGACTTTCCCTGAACCTCCATCACCAAGACAGATCCATCCCTTGGGCCCCAGTTCCACATCGTCCTCTGTTGAAAGCACTAGCTCGCGTTCTGTGCTATCTGGGTTCTGAGGCACCGAATACTCTTGGACGGTGTTATCTGCTGAATAGATATACACCATGGGTAATATGTCTCCAACGTTCATTTTCTCTATCGATGCGCTTCGGGATTTAATAGAAGTGATGCCACCGATAACACCGTCTAGTACTGTTGGCTCTTCAATCGTGATAGCTTTCAGAATCTCATGATGACAGTCGACTAGTATTTTTTTTTGCATTCGTTGGGTTATAGTAATAGGTGTAAATGTTATCTGACTTCAGATCGCCGCGTGGGGAGATGCATTCTAACCGTACCCGGACCATCAGATTTCCCTGCACCAGTATTGTTTTTGTGATCTCAGTAGACCACGATGTTCCGACATAATCAGGTTCACCAGGTACACCATAACGGAAATCAAAAAATCCTACCTGATCCAAATTATAGGTCTCAACAGCAGTAGAATTTGGTTTAAATTTAATGGCGGAAAGTGCGATGGGGTTGCCAAGCAGTTGACCCTTCTGTATCACTGCATAGATGACAAAGTTCTCCTGCTTGATTCCGTAATAATCAAAATCTATTTTTTGACCGGGGATTGGTTCATAATAATAATGAGTATCCTCGACGGTCACATACGTTGGGTAATTAGCTGGTGCTGTTTCTTTTGAATCATAGAGGATAAAATATTTTTCCTTTCCTGTTGCTTCCTCAGGAATTAAAAACACAAGGCTACATGATTTGATATGAGTCTCATCAGCTTGTTCGATGTCGTAGACCTGTGATTCGATCTCCTGTATGCCTGATCCGTCGTCCACACCAACACGGACTGAATGGGCTATCTCGTTTGTCCCCCAGCAGGGATTCTCAAATGTAATTCTGAAATCGATGGGTTGGTATTTGGCGGTTTCATTACTTGTATCATATGGAATTGTTATTTCTTGTTTGTACGCAAGGGTGTCAATCGAGATCTCAGGATATTCCTGAGCAGGTATCCCGGGAATAACAACAGAGCAAAGAATCAGTAAAGCAACTATTCGCTTGAGAAAATCCCGCTGAAGCGTCGGTAGCATAGAACTATAATAGTATTATAA
>CAZLDE010000170.1:0-3954 GCA_964558215.1 uncultured Thermoplasmatales archaeon | reverse complement strand
GTTTATCCTCTGATGAGAATTTATCCTTCAACTCATCCAGGGTTTTCTCGGTGCTATGAACCATGGCGTCTGCGGTGTTGCGTATCTCGATTTTCTCTTTTCGTTTCTTGTCTTCAGCTTCATGTTCCTTGGCTTCGTTTCTCATCCGTTCAATCTCAGAATCAGAAAGTTTCGTCGAACCAGTGATACGGATGGATTGCTCTTTGCCGGTCCCAAGGTCCTTTGCTGAGACATTCATGATACCATTCACATCGATGTCAAAGGCAACCTCAATCTGCGGCAGACCCCGTGGCGCCGGGAGAATCCCATCGAGATGGAACCGCCCAAGGCTTTTATTGTCCGCAGCCATGGGTCGTTCACCCTGCAGGATGTTGATCTCAACACTAGTCTGATTGTCCGCAGCAGTCGAAAACACCTTACTTTTCTTTGTCGGAACAGTGGTGTTACGATCAATCAACGGCGTAGCCACCCCACCCAGGGTCTCGACACTCAAAGTCAACGGAGTGACATCAAGCAGAACGATGTCCTTATCGATATCACCGGACATGACCCCTGCCTGGATAGCTGCCCCGATAGCGACACATTCCATCGGGTCGACTTCCCGTTTCGGTTTCTTCCCAAAGATTTCCTCAACGGTTTTTTGAACCAAAGGGATCCTAGTTGTTCCACCAACTAAAACGACATGGTCGATGTCTGATGCTTTGAGTTTTGCGTCTTTCAGCGCCTGGTGACAAGGTTGTCTGCTCCGCTGCACAATTGGTCCGATGATCTCCTCGAACTTCGCTCTTGTGAGCTTTACCTCTAGGTGTTTCGGCTCCCCATTCACCACGGTGATATAGGGCAGGTTAATGTCAGTTTGAAGCGTCGAGGACAACTCTATTTTCGCGGTTTCAGCTGCTTCCAGGACGCGTTGTAATGTTTTTGGATCTTTCCGCAGGTCAACCGTATGCTGTTTCTGGAACTCCTTTGCGATATAATCGACCAACGCCTGGTCCATATCAGACCCGCCCAGCTGTGTATCACCGTTGGTTGCAAGCACTTCAAAGACACCGCCACCGACTTCCATCAAGGTGACATCAAGGGTTCCACCACCGAAGTCATAGACCGCTATCTTATGGTCGCCTTCCTTGTCCAAACCATAGGCAAGGGCGGCTGCGGTGGGTTCGTTAATAATCCGTTTGACAGTAAATCCAGCAATCGCACCAGCATCTTTGGTCGCCTGCCGCTGGTCATCATTGAAGTATGCGGGAACCGTGATGACGGCCTCGGTTACTTTCTCACCAAGAAAATCCTCTGCATCCTTCTTGATTTTCTGAAGGATGAATGCGGAAATCTGCTGCGGGGTATACGTCTTTCCCCGTATCTTTACCTTCTCATTTGTCCCCATTTTTCGTTTGATTCTCTGCACCGTCCCTTCCGGGTTGGTGACTGCTTGTCTTTTTGCTGCTTCTCCAATGAGCATCTCCCCGGTCTTGGTAAATGCCACTACCGATGGGAAATACGGTTGTCCTTCTGCACTTTTAATCACAACAGGTTTACCTGCTTCGACATAGGCTGCTTCAGAATTTGTTGTTCCAAGATCAATTCCAATGATCTTACTCATAGATGAACACCTCCTGTGGTGTTTATGTTTTCTTTTTTCCTACGATCACTTGAGAGGGTCGTAGGAGTTTATCTCCAATCATGTATCCTTTTTTTATCTCATCAAGAACCGTATCATCAGCACAATCGCCTGTTTCTACAACAGAAACCGCGTGATGATACAGATGATCAAAGGGTTTCCCCTTACAATCGATATAGGTGACACATTCTTTTTCAAAGAATTTCTCGAAATGCGAGATAAGATATCGTAATCCTTCCTTTGGGTCTGCATCCATAGAGGCTTTTTTGAGCAGTTCCTGGAAATCAAGAAGTTCCAGGAGATATCGTTTTTTGAGCTCGTCCTCACGAGCTATCAGTTCTTTTTCCATGCGTTTTTGATAGTTTTGATAATCAGCAAGGCTGCGGAGATACTTGTCGTTTTTCTCATGGAGCTCTGCGGTAAGCTCGTCTATGGTCTCCTCTAATTTTTTTATCGTGTTTTTCACAGTTTCCTGTGCTGGTTTCTTTGCATCAGTAGGTTTTTTCGTTGGCATATGTGCTAAAAAAAAAGAAAAAAGAGAGGGTGGTTATCTAGTAATCGTCCATCCCGCCGGGGGGCATGCCACCAGGCATTCCACCGGGGCCACCTGGGGGCATTCCACCACCGCTTTTTGAGGCGATGATGTCATCAATCCGCAGGATCATGGTTGCAGCCTCTGTTGAGGATTGCACCTCTTGAATGCTGACTCGGAGTGGTTCGATGACGTTGTTTTTTATCATATCACCGACTTTTCCGTTGAAGACGTCAACACCAGCGGTCTTGTTTCCTTTCTTATGAGCGGTTCTGACTTCGATCATCATATCGATTGGATCAAGTCCCGCGTTTTCCGCTAGGGTCTTTGGGACGATTTCGACAGCGTTTGCGAATGCTTCGATTGCCATTTGTTCACGTCCGCCGACCGTGGTTGCGTATTCTCGTAAGGCCATTGCGATTTCTGTTGCTGCCGCGCCGCCGCCAGGGGTCATTTTCCCATCTTCGAGTGCGACTTTGACGACGAACAACGCGTCATGCATGCCGCGGTCGAGTTCATCGACGACATGTTCGGTGCTGCCGCGGATAAGGATGCTGACTGCTTTTGGGTTTTTACAGTCGGTGACAAAGGTCATTTTGTCATCGCCTATCTTTTGTTCCTCAACGTTTCCGGCGAACCCGAGGTCCTTTGATGAGAGTTCATCGAGGTTTGCGACAACGATGGCACCGGTTGCTTTGGCGAGTTTGTCCATATCGCTTTTCTTTGCTCGTCTGACCGCGTAGATACCTTCTTTTGCAAGGAAGTGTTGTGCGAAATCATCGATGCCTTTCTGGCAGATAAGGACGTTTGTTCCGCTTCGTTTGACTTTTTCGACCATCTTTTTCAGCATGGTTTCCTCTTCGTCGAGGAATGCCTGCAGTTGTGTTGGATCTTGGATCTGGATGCGTGCGTCAACCTCTGTCTTTTTGATTTCTAATGCTGCGTTGACCAAGCCGATTTTCGCGTTTTTCAGTTTCTTTGGCATGCCCTCATGGACTCGTTCTTTGTCAAGGATGATTCCTTTTATGATCCGGGTGTCTTGGATGCTGCCACCGTGTTTCTTTTGAATCTGGATGTTGTCCATGTCTACGACTGTTTTATCTCCAAACTGCTCTGCGACACTGGTGACTGCATCGACGACGACGTCAGCTAATAGTTCTTTTTCTGCGCTAGCGCCTTTGCTTGCCATTGAGGTCATGGCGATGTTTTTCAGGGTTTTCTTATCGCCTGTTTTTATCGGTATTGCCATTTTGTCCAATGCAGCGATTGCTTTGGTTGATGCAAGTTTGTATCCGCTGCAGATGACAGTGGGATGAATGTTTTGTTCGATTAGTTCGCCTGCATATTTTAACAACTCTCCGGTGAGAATCACGGCAGATGTTGTCCCATCACCACATTCTTCATCTTGTGATTTGGCGACTTCGACGATCATCTTTGCCGCAGGGTGTTCCACGTCGATTTCCTTAAGGATGGTTGCTCCGTCATTGGTGATGACGACATCACCCATGGAGTCGACTAACATTTTGTCCATTCCTTTTGGTCCGAGTGTTGATTTGACTGCGTCAGAGATTGCTCGTGCTGCCATGATGTTGTTGAGTTGTGCGCCTTTTCCTTTTTCTCGTTTTGTTCCTTCTTTGAGGATGATAATTGGTTGCTGTCCTCCAGCCATCATAATTTTTACCTCCTTTAATTCTGCGTAAAAGCAAAACCAGCATGTAAACACTTCTATATAAACATTACGCTCAAGGCAGTAGTTCCGAAAGTTCCTACCAAAGAAACACCGGAGAATAAAAACTGGTGA
>CAZLDE010000169.1:0-4113 GCA_964558215.1 uncultured Thermoplasmatales archaeon | reverse complement strand
GATATCTATATTAAGGTATTTCCTATGAGAATCGCACACATATCAGACATTCATGCAAACTTTGGCAGTGATTTTAATACTACAATATTTGAAAAAGCCGCAAAGATACTAAATAAGTTTGAAGCAGATCTTATTTTCATTTCAGGGGATCTGACAACCGAGGGGTTACTTCGTGAATACGAACTTGCCTCAGACAAACTATCTATGATCCAGGGGAGAAAGGCGATTGTACCGGGGAATCATGATGAGAAAAACCTTGGCTATAAGTTGTTCCCCGAGTTCTTTGGTAATACTGATTTTATTCGCACTGATGGGAATCTGACCTTGATTGGTCTTGCCACAAGTGAGCCGGATAAAGCGGATGGTCGTCTTGGACGAAATAGACACCGATTAATTACGCGAGGTATTCGTAAAAAGAAGGATCTCACCCTTATTGGTTTTCATCATCATCTTATTCCAATCCCAAACTCAGGGCGAGAACATAACATCATTGAGGACGCGGGAGAGACCTTAGACATTATCCTTCGTAACAATGTCCCCTTGGTTCTTATGGGTCATCGGCATGTCCCTTATGCTGTGAAAATACATAACACGTTACTTGTCAATGCAGGAACGTTTTCTTGTAATAGGACCAGAGCTCATTTTGGGAATACATTCAATATTATCGATATCACGACAAAGGGCATCATCGTAACCGTTGTTGATATAGAAAAGGGAAAACAGCTGAAAATGGTCCAGTATAATCCTGTTGATGGGTGTTATCGCAATAGGTATTATGATATGAATAAAAGGATCGATTAGTTTTGTTCTGTACCGACAAGATAATTGATCACTGTTTCAGAGATATCCTCGGAATATTCACCTATCCTGCGGATACTCTCAACGATGTATCCAACCGATAATGCAATGATTCCTTCCTGTTTTAATGCAAGAGTGTTGATTTCTTCACAGACAGATTCCAACTTCAGTACCGATTCAATGTTTTCATTAGAGGCATGGATGTCTTTCTTGAAAAACGAACTGATACTCTTATTGAATATTTCCAAGGAAAGCTCCCCTCCAGTGATAATTTTTGAAATACTTTTTTTATCAAGATTGTGATCGATGATGGTTGGGATGTTTTCAGATATCCTGACGATATGGTCCCCTATTCGTTCAATGATCCTACTGATGAGAAAACAGGTCGATGCTGTCTCTATGGTGATGTTCATCTTAGCGGCAAGGCTTGCGTTCTGCAGAAGGATATTATATTGACGGGCGACGAACCAGTGCAGACGATCGACATCATTGTCCCGTGAGATTACGTCAGCAGCTAGTGTTTTGTCTTTTTCCTGCATCGCACGCATCACGTCTTCATGCATGCGTTTGACGATTACATACATCCGTTTGATGGTTCTATCAAACGGCATCTCAGTAGGGTTCAGAAGATCCTTTAGTGTAATCGAGGTCTCTGTTTCTTCGATGACCTCTGGGCCAATCGCAAGCTGGGTGAAAGACCGTATCACGTTCTGAACCGCTATGGGCATTCGCTTGGGAGCGGTGATCTTTAAGATGGTGTATCCGGCGATATAGGCTCCTATGAGCTGTTGGAGCAAGTAGGTTGGTTTGGGTATTTTGCTGATATCGAATTCTTTTATTTTCTGGAGCTGTTCTTGCGTCATTTTTGGGCTGAGAAGTAACGTGCCATCTGATTGGATCTGTATCCCCAGAGGATCATTTTTTTTGATTTGGAAAGACGTGATCCATTCTTTTGGTAATGTTATTATATAGGAGGAGCCCCCGGTGAGTTGTACTCGTCGTATCTCCATAGATGTTCACAAGATACCCTGAGATATAATTACCATTTAATAGTTTCTATAGGACTATATTGCCAAAATATCACTATATATATCACTATAGATTATGGAGATAAAGTATATATTTCAATTTTGTTTGCCATGTCATGGTGATAATAATAATTCAAGAAAAAAACAAAAAAATAAGAGGAAAACTCGCACTAAGCATTGTCATGACAACCGTGTTACTTATAACAATGTTCAGCGGCTGCACGCAAACAGAACAACCATCAGGCTTACCCATCGTCGTCGTCGGACGTGATAGCGCCTCAGGGACCAGAGAATTTTTCTGGGAACACGTCATGAATAAAGAAAATTTCACTTCGACAATGCTTGAAAAGAATTCAAACGGAGCCGTGTATCAAACCATTGCATCCACAGAGGGGGCCATTGGATATGTAGGTCTTGGCTATTTAGATGACGGAGTCAAAGCTATAAAAATCAATGGAATCGAAGCAACAATCGCAAATGTCATCGCAGGAACCTATCCCATCTCACGGTCATTGAATATGTTTACAAACGGAGAACCAACTGGGATAGCTGTAGAATTTCTTAAATACCTTGACAGCACTGAAGGTCAAACAATCGTCCAAGACGAAGGATTTGTTCCAAAAACAGCAACAGGACCTTACGTGAAGATTGACGGACTCACGGGTAGCATTAAAATCGTTGGTTCCACAACAGTACTACCTATCGCACAGCTCGCAGCAGAAGCATTTAACGAGTTATATGGAGCTGACCTGGTCGCAGTCAGCGGTGGTGGATCAAGTGTTGGTGTTCAATCGGTCGGAGAAGGATCTGCAGATATCGGCATGGCATCACGAGAACTTAAATCAAGCGAAACAACCACCTATCCCACCCTTGTAAAACACATCGTCTGCAATGATGGAATCGCAGTCATCATCCACCCAGAGAATACCTATGTCCAGGACCTTTCCTTAGAAGAAGTGAAACAAATCTATGAAGGAACCTACACCAACTGGGACGAATTGGAATAATACCCCTGAAAGAAGAGAAACGATAGACATATATTCGTTTCTCCCATTCTTTTCCTAGATACTCAGGGAGGAACCAGTGAGGAGCCTGTAAATAATGAACTTCAAAAAAAAACAGAGAACCGTCTATACAAGTTCAAAACGGAATAGAAAAGAAAAAACCATAAAAGGCATTTTTTTTATTGCAGCTATTTTTGGAGTTGTCACCATTTTTTCCATCCTCGTATTCCTTTTAATGGAAGCCTACCCGCTACCAACTGATCTCTGGAGTTTTCTCTCTGGTGAAAAATGGAGTCCAACCGAATCTTTAAAATTTGGGACCTATCCACTCATCATAGGAACACTGCTTGTAACCTTTGGTTCCATGGCACTGGCAATACCACTGAGCATCGGTGGAGCGATATTTATCTCAGAGATCGCCTCATCACGACTCCGATCAATTATCAAACCAGCTATTGAACTTCTCGCAGGAATCCCCTCAGTCGTGTATGGGTTTTTCGGTTTGATTATTCTAACCACATGGATAAAGGATTTCTTTGGTGTACCAACCGGTGAGACATGGCTTGCAGGCTCAATCATCCTTGGCATCATGGCAATACCGACCATCACCACGGTCGCTGAAGATGCCTTAAAAGCAGTTCCCCGAGAATATAAACAAGGGTCCCTTGCGATGGGAGCGACACGCTGGCAGACGATACAAAAGGTTGTTGTCCCCTCTGCGCTCTCCGGGATAACCGCTGCAATCATCCTTGGCATCGGACGAGCAGTCGGGGAGACGATGGCAATCCTTATGGTCTGTGGAAACGCAGCAATCATCCCCAGTCCTCTCTGGAACACCTTTTCACCAATCAGAACCTTAACCTCAACACTAGGGATAGAAACCGCTGAAGTACCCGTGGGAGGACCACATTATCATGCATTATTTGGTGTCGCCGTCCTTCTTTTAATAATCACTCTCGTCATCAACATGACCGCGGTGTATCTGTTAAGTGTCTTACAAAAAAAACATGGCGCGACAGCCAAAAAGAAAAAACCATTCCTCTCCGTGGTCCTTGTAGCAAAAATAAAAAAAATAGTTACCTCAGTTGGACTTCTGGTTCTGCTTCTCCTGCTTTATCTCATCACAGGTATCCTTGTGACAGGTGCTCTTGTCGTACTTGGAGCCGTACTCTGGTTTATGACTAAGAAGATGACGCAAAAATCCATTCAAAAAATCGCGTTTTCAACCATCGGAGCCTCTATTATTATAATGATGGTTCTGCTTGGACTAATCTTATCATATA
>CAZLDE010000168.1:0-4198 GCA_964558215.1 uncultured Thermoplasmatales archaeon | reverse complement strand
GCAGCTTTTTCTCAGGGATGATCTTTGATCTGGTTTTCTTTTGTTCACTTTTCTGTTTCGCTCGTTTCGCATCGCAGGCTTTGCAGGAGGGGTTTAATCCGTCCCTGCTTTCTTTTCGATGGTAGAAGCTGCTGAGCGGTAATGTCTGCTGGCAGGTCCGACAGGTTTTTTCAGTGACAGCAAATAAGGTGAAGTCCGTCTGTGCGCGTGCTCGGTCCTGTGCCCATTGGGTCTTCATGTTATGATAATATGTTGTTGCGCAGTCCTTGCACATGTAAAGCAGGCCGTCTTTTGCCTTTCGGTGTTTACTGAACTCCGAGGCAGGCAGGATCTGTTTGCAGTGCGCGCATTGTTTTTCCTTGGGTCTTTCCGCATTCTGCCATCGCGCGATGAGCCCGTCTCGTCGTTCTTTTTCGCAATCCTTACAGGCGCTGTTGTATCCATCGGGGTTGTTACGATTCTTGGGAAAACGATGAATCGGTAAGCTGCGGTTGCAGTGCTTGCAGGTCTTCTTCTGATTCTTGAGCGGTGTTGCGAGGCGTCGTTTTTCCCAGGTTCGTATGTACGTCTCCTGTTTGTGTTGAACGCATGGTTTGCAGTACACAGCATAGCCGTCTTTGGTGTTCTTGTCGGAGTAGAAGGACGCGAGTGGCAACGTCTGTTTGCAGGAGGCGCAGGTTTTCTCTGTTTTGCCTTGAGAGGCCCGTTCTTGCTGGTAGTGTATCTGTGCCTTGGTCTGATATGCCTTGCGGCAGGTCTTGCAGGTTGACCGAAGTCCGTCTTTGGTGTTGGTACTGTGGTGGAACGCCTCAGCGGGCAGGGTGCGTTTGCAGGTTGAACAGGTTTTCTGAGAGGGGAATCCTTTGTGGAGGAATTCTTCTTTCCAACGCGTGTGTGTCTTGGTCGTCTTCTTCTGAAGACAGGCTTTGCAGATGTACAGACGACCGTCCTTCCTTGATGAATCGCGTGTGAACTCCTGGAGGGGTTTATTCTGATGGCAATGGCGGCACTCCTTTGTCTGCGGAGGCGTCGGATTTGATTTCTTGGATTTTTTTCTTCGCTTCAGTGGCTGATGATGTTTCTTTTGAAGGAAGAACGGAAGATTATACCGCTGAGTCATTCCTTGGTTCGCCTCCGGGTTGCCTTTCTTTTTCAAGGTTCTGTCGTATAAATATCAGATGCTCCCGGCTCATACTTCTAGTGATACAAGAAATCAGTCTCCCCTGATTTAAACATTTTCAATCATTCAGAATGGGAAAAATAAACGACCGTGGATCTGGACAGTTGATTTTTATCTCTTCAGGGCAGGATTGTCTCGTGACGTCGGTGGATCACGTGTTCTTGTCCGGGGACTGCATCTGTTCACTCAGGGGGAGAAATCTACGAATAGACATAAAAACAGCCGCTCTCGTTCTTTTTTTTAGTATTGTGTTGTTGAGGTTCACTTGCTTCGTGGAATGCGTTGATCGCATCGTCAGGATACCCTTTTTTTCAACCCTATAGGATATGTTCCTCTCTTATTTTTTTTCTAATGCCTTTACTTTTTTTTCCAGACACAGTATTTTTCCATGTAGGATTCTGAGGGCATCATCGATGTCTTCTCTCCAATCATCATATTCTTGGTTATCGCTCATTGTTTGTTCTGCCTCCATCGTTCAGATTCGTTTCTCTCACGTTTCATTGTTATTGATTATCAAGGAGTACTTTTTCGTCCATGATATATAAACATTTCATGACAAAATACCAAAAAATCAGCTGTGATGAATCAGATAGTGCTTTTGGTAGAGATGAGAAGCCATTTGAGATGCGTACCTTACCGGTTCATTGCCTGTGTTGTGGTAGACACGTATTTCTTGGAGCACTATCCTTTAACACATTTGAAGGGTGGGGCGAGTAGTGAGACGCAGTAAACACAAAATAAAAGGAAAAAAACAGTTGATTCTTTCGTTTTGTACAATTTTAAGGAGACAACTCTTATATTGATTCATACCGTACTACTTCATAGGGAAGAAAAAAAAAAATGGATACAAAAAAAGTATTGTTACTCATTGGGATACTCCTCAATGTCATTTCTGCTCTCTTGCTTATCTTTGGATATCGTCTGAGAGAGCTCTGGCCAACGACGACGACTCTGTATGAAATTGGTATACCATCTATTATTGGTATGGTGGGTGTAACTTTTTTTGGATTGGCGGGAACGTTGTTTACAATTAGCTTTGCAAAGAAAAAGACTATTGAATGATGATGATGACGATGTGGAGAGGTTAGATATTTCTTTAAAACCATATCCAAAGAATCTGATACCAATTGTTCAATTTCATCTAAAATGATAGATAATAATCAATTCTAAGGCACTTTGCAGCCACGGAGAGCCAAGAAGTTTTTTTTAGGGTAGTCTACCATGGCAGTCTTTTTTCACCAGATTTTATTACAATTTTAGCAGAGTTGAGTTCCATAATGATTTTTTTTTTACTGTTCCGTCAATCGGAAAGGAAACCGGTGGTTTTTGGTGGTTTGACTGATTTTCTGACTACAGGGTTTGATATTCTTGGAAGGTATTGGTTGTTGTAACGTAGCGTGTAAAAAAAAAAATAGATGATGTCTGATGAGGTGGATTTCTCCGCTGGTTTCTTGGTAGTTTATCGATTAAATTATATAATCAAAAAATTTAAAATGAAAAAGGTTAAGAGAGGAGACTTGATTCGATTTGATATGGAGGTTTACGAGGTAGATGTATAAAGATAGACGGTCGGTGTACTTGAAACATGCGTCGTCTATCGATACGGGGGCGCATCGGACCTTGGCTGCGATCCCCTGTTATAATGAGGCCAAGACCATCGGTTCTGTGGTGCTGAAGGCTAAGCAGTACGTCGATGAGGTCGTTGTTATTGATGATGGGTGTACGGATGATACGGTTGGTGTCGCCAAGATCGCGGGGGCGACGGTGCTGCGTCATGGCGGCAACAAGGGGTATGGTGCTGCGATCCAGAGTGCATTTCACTATGCCCGGGAGCAGGGCTTTGATGTGATGACGGTGCTGGATGGTGATGGTCAGCATGACCCGGATGAGATCCAGACGGTGATGACGCCGGTGCTATCGGAGAACGTGGATATCGCTATTGGGTCCCGGTTCCTGGATAAGACCCGTCGGGATGTGCCGTTGTACCGCAGGTTCGGGATCTGGGTGTTGACGCGGTTGTCCAACGCGGGTTCCAAGGAGCAGTATCATCGGGTGACGGATGGGCAGAGCGGGTTTCGGGCGTACTCACGGCGGGCGATCGAGTCGCTGGATCCGAAGGACATGGACATGGGGGTGTCTGCGGAGATCCTGATGCAGGGCCGGAAGAACAAGTTGTTGTACAAGGAGGTGCCTATCTCTGTGGATTATACGTTGCAGGGTTCGACGAAACGACCCGTGGGTCATGGCCTGGGGGTGATCGTCTCTATTCTGAAGTATCTGGAGGTGGAGCATGCGTTGCTGTTCTTCGGGGTGCCGGGGTTGGTTCTTTTTATCGCTGGGTTGGTTTCCGGGTTAAATGTGTATACCATCTTCTCAGCACAGGGGTATATTGCTTTTGGTCCGGCGATTCTTACGATTGCGTTGCTTATATTAGGATTATTGTTAGGAATGACAGGATTGATTCTGCATGCGGTGATCAATGCGGGTCATCGGAGATAATAAGGGTATCGTCGGATTCAGTGTTTAAAATATTCGGATTTAAAAAAAAGGTAGGAAGACATGAAGATTGCGTTAGTGGTGGGGACTCGTCCGGAGATCATAAAGATGTCTCCGATCATCCGTGAATGCCAACAGGCAGGCCAGGAGTTTGTCCTGGTGCATACGGGTCAGCATTATTCCTATCGTATGGATGGGGTGTTCTTTGAACAGCTGCAGCTGCCACAACCGCAGTATAATCTTGGGGTCGGGTCTGGGACCCATGCGCAGCAGACCGGCAAGATCCTCATGGGTATCGAGCCAGTGTTGCAGAAGGAGCAGCCTGATGTGGTGTTGGTGCAGGGTGATACGAACACGGTGCTTGCTGCTGCCTTGGCTGCATCTAAGTTGCATCTCATGGTCGGTCATGTCGAGGCAGGATTGCGTAGCTATGATCGGTCCATGCCTGAGGAGGTCAACCGGGTGCTTACGGATCATTGTTCTGATCTGCTGTTCGCGCCGACTCCGCAGGCGCAGCAGATC
>CAZLDE010000167.1:0-4215 GCA_964558215.1 uncultured Thermoplasmatales archaeon | reverse complement strand
AAAAAGAGGTGGTTGTTTTCTTCAGAGATTCATAAAAAAATATTCATTTGATACTCAACCTTGTTTTCTCTGAGAACCCAGAGAAGATGTGGAGAGGAGGGTTATATTCGGAAACGAAATCTGGCTACCATCGAAGGAATCGTTCCAGCAGTGAGTACAGAAGGGGAAATCGCTGGGAAAAAACCCAAGAAAGGTATGCTGCGTTCTTTGGCATACTTACCTCAAGTGTCCTCCAGTCGCTCTCTGCATAAAAGACGTCCCGTGCTTTTACCTGAATAGTATAGCTTCCTTTTTTTGTAAACGTATGGCTCAGGATTTGTTCTTCTCCTGAATCAAATGGTCCCACCCAGCTGCTGTTGGTCCCATCACCCCAGTCGACGAAGTAAAACACGTCATCGTCCTCAGCATCCACAGAGACAAATGAATAGTCGTACGATACACCTTTTTTTCCTTTGGTTGGACCTTCTATTGATGGGGTCGCAGGTGCGGTGTCCTGAACAGTCGTTAGTGTTTGCAGACGATACCCTGAGAGGCTTTCGCCAATGCATTGGACGAGAACGCCCCCCGAACCGGTTTCCCTACCAGAAGCGGTATCATCAGTCATGCTTGGTGATTCAATCATATAGGTGTAATATCCATTCGAGTTCGTGGTCGTGTCCCAGTTCTCTGCTGCGCAGGGGATCTGAATGGAGACTGCTCCATTTTGGACCGGGGCACCAGAGCTTGTATAAACCGCCTGGCCAGAAATCATGACAGGAACACCAGGGGCAGCCATTGAGGGAGTGATTTCCTCTGATATCGTAATGGGTTGAGCAGCCCGTGAAAACGATTGAAGGGCAAGGACGATGTGAACAGACATGTTTTCATCACTTTGGTCAACGCTTGATTTTACGACATTCCCAGCATCAGTTGAAAACCAGGCTTGGGCTTCGGGACGACCGATCTCGTAACAGTCAAAGGTCCCTGCGGGAACAGTAACCTGTGTCTGTTGTGTGCATTGCACGGTTTCATCAATCCATTGGTTTCCATCGAACGGTTGTTCGTATACTCCTTGGATGCTGAATGAGCCGCTTATGGTGCTCAGACAAGCAAGCTGCCATTCTTCCCCGACAAATAAGGGAAAATCGTACAACTCCAAGGGTGGTGTAGAGCTGGTGAACAGATCCATTTCGTAGGGAAATGGGATCCATACCACAAGAATCTCGCCTTCTGAATGCAGTGTCGTGGTTATTTCTGCAAGATCGGAAACACGAATAGATGAAGTCCCACTGATTTGACCGGTAAGTTCCCCGGAGAAACCTTCTACGTCGATATCTCCGCTGATGGTACCTGTGATGGAAATCTCATAGACATCATTTGTTCTACCTACGACTAGTTGTCTGAAGTTATCGATTTTTCCATAAAACGACCCATTCGAGCTTGAAAAGCTGAGAGGCTCAACTTTATAGACCCACTGATCCCCCGGGTACCATGTTGGGATGTCTCCTTCGCTTGTTGTTTCAGAACAAGTCAGAGATGATGCGTCTTTTGTTAGACTAAAAGAACTACTTCCAAAGACAGGATGTATCGCCAGACAAAAAAATAAAATGCTTATTGCACCGGCCATACCACTGATTCTGAGATTCTTTTTCATGCTATTAGGACTCATACTATTCCTTCCTTTCTTTTCATTAAGCTGGTGAGACATTTAAATGTTTTCAAGAAAATAAAATTTCTGATTTATGTAAAAAATACCTACATAAAAGCAAAGTGAGGTAACATCAACATACCAATTGAATGATTATTATAGAAAAAATGACGAAGATATCACAATTAATTTTTTTTCAAGGAGGAAAAAAAACTATCTCAAACGGTAGAATTTGATAAAGGATTAAATAGGAGGAGATAATTATAATTATAGAGAGGAATAAAATGGATAAAAAAATCATATATGTCAGCATTTTAACATCTGCAGTTGTGCTCATAACAGGGTTTTCCCCTGCACTCGCCACACCCAATACCGATCTTTTTGCCATACGAAATGATCTTGTGACCATCGAGGTGAACCATTTTCTTGGAAGACATCCAACACAAGTATATACTACCATAACAGCAGCCGAGGCTAGTGAAATACGACAGTATCTAATCGAACTTTCAAACGCCCAGCAACAAAATGATCGCGAGGCCATTGAACGTTACGAATCCATACTAAATCAAAAAGGAATATTTGGTCAAGGGTATCAACAATTCAATTCGAAAGATGACTATACCCCCTGGTTGAAAAACACAAAACTTTCTCATCACTTCGATGGATTTGCCGATGACAATATCTCAAATCGTTTCTGCTATTTTGGCGCAATTGGCGAGGGACTGATGCTTTGGTGGATAGGTCTTGCACTGTGGCAAACAATCATAAAAGCAGTAACTAACGTGTCTAATCCAATCGGTGCAATTATCCTTTTAATCATGATGCTTCCCTTCCTCGTACTATCGATGTTGCTATCAGATTTAATTCCTTTCCGGATTCTCGCACCCACCGGGATGATCTCCTTGAAGAACGGAACCATATCAAGCATTGGATTCAACGGTGTCCAACGAATAAATGTAGAAGCAGAACCATATGAAGTAAACCTGAGTGGATTCACAGGACTTACCATTAACATCCCACCAATTAATGAACATAAGGCGTTTCTCTTTATCTCTGGGTTTGCCGTACAAGCAGAAGGAAGACCCACGTAACGTTCATACCAGTCTCAATTCTTGATTTCAGGTATCATCACCAGATAATTACCAATTCCCGAGCACCGGTGCACGCCAAAACATTATTGAGTCGTTATCCAGACAGCAACATCTAAGATGATTTCCTCAGCGACATGCCCCTCAAGTAAATACTCTGAATTAGAAGGAACACCGGTTCCAGCAATGAAGAAATGATTCAATGACGAGTAGGTCTTCAACGTAACAGACTGATTTTCTGAAAATGTTTCATTCCATCGCGCAAAATCAGTCATCGTCACTTGATAATCCCGCTTCCCCTGCAGAATCAGCAAGGGGATATGCAGAGACTGCGCGGACCTCACAGGATCATAGGTCGCTAAATCAGCCCAGTACGATTTCGGAGCACCAAGGACATCTTCGCCTTCATCGATATTCAACGTCTTTACCTTCAGAACCAGGCGCTCAAGTTCTTCAAGCTCAGCTGACTGATTTGTACCGCTGAGGTTTGCAAGATACCGGGACTGCTCTAATATAAGATCCTCAAGAGGACGACTCGGAGCTGCTAACAGGATTAATCCTGCGATACGGTCTGTTTGAAGTGCGATGCGTGGGGCCAGCATCCCACCCAGACTATGCCCTAGAACAAAAATTTTTTCGTGATCCACAAACGAGGATGCAGAGAGAAAACCCACACCGGCTACAGCATCCGCAATAGTCTCATCTTGAACAGTAAAATTAGATAGCTGTGCAATCTCCTCAGGATATTGGATAGTACGTTTTTCATATCGTAAGACCACAATGCCTCTTGAAGCTAGACCCCATGCAAGGTCCTTAAAGGGTTTATTTGGACCATAGGTCTCATCTCGATCATTTGGTCCTGAGCCATGCACCAGGAGAACCGCGGGAAATGGCCCAGCTCCATTTGGAATTGTGAGCGTCGCAGGTAACTTCCAGCGTTCTAAACCGAAACTCACATTTTGCTCGGTAAATGCATTCAAATCGACATATGACGGTGGTGAATAGGCAAAAGTCTCAAGTGTAGGTACTACCAGAAGACTTACGACTCTCTGATGAACATTAAAAGATATTTTTACATCAAGAACCGGGACTTTTGAGAAATTACAGGTGACATAGACTACGGTATAACCAGATTCGTTGACCTCACGCGTTCGTACAATCCGAGTAATATTTCCATCTGGGGTAGCTATCTGCTGTTGCCAAATCAGAGCGAAATCCTCAGCAGTGATTTGTGAGGTGATAGAAGTGTTAAAATAACCATAGACACCAGCAAAATCCTCGTTTATCAGAAACGTGACGATGTCAACAGCAATATCTTTTATTGTTTTCACAGGGGGTTCTTGTTCCTTAGGCTCTTCTACACAACCGGAAAACAGTGCGCCAGCGATAAGCACAATTACTATCAATGATATGATTTGTTTCATAAATCTCATCTCTTTTTTTAATTAACAAGACTTTTGCACTTTTTTGATTTCTCCATAAAATTCAGATAGAAGAACA
>CAZLDE010000166.1:0-4216 GCA_964558215.1 uncultured Thermoplasmatales archaeon | reverse complement strand
TAAGAGATGAGTTGTGCCAAGACTGAAACACAACGATGGAGGAGAGCAATAGGGAAATCTTGGCACAACTCAGATGTTGCTTAACTTGCACTCGGCCGCTGCTTTAGTATCACCGGGATGTCCAGTATCTGATTATTGCGTAGAATGGTGACACTGATGGTCTGATTTGGTGTGGTGTGTTCTTCAAGATATGACATAAAGACATCACCGTTGATGACACGTACTCCATCCACAGCGATGATGACATCCCCGCCAATGAGTACCCATTCGTCATTGATTCTCAGCTGTTGATTACCACCCTGGAGCCCTGCTTGAGCCGCCGCTCCACCACTTGTCACCTGGGTGATGAGCCATCCATAGGTCACATCAGTTCCTATCGTCTTGGCGATTTGATAGGTCATGTCGGTTCCTGATATACCTACCCAAGGATGTTGGTCATACGATCCATAGTTAATCAGGGAGTCGATTTCACGTAGGATTGTATTTGAAGGCACTGCAAAACCAAGACCATTGGAATCCTGTATGATAGCCGTTGTAATCCCAATCACCTCTCCTTTATAATTTAAGAGAGGTCCCCCAGAGTTACCCGGGTTTATCGCAGCGCTTGTCTGGATGATGTTGGCGATGGGGAAGCTTCCTGCGACAGAATCCTGTATGGTCGTCCCGAGATGACTGATGATTCCTGAGGTCATTGTCCCGCCAAGTCCAAAGGGACTGCCGATAGCGATGACAGGATCACCAACCTGTAGGGTCGAGGAGCTCGTGATTGTCAGAGGCTGGAACTCTTCCTGAGGCGCATCTACGGATAAGACTGCTAAATCAGAGTACGCATCAGAGCCGATTATGGTCGAAGGATATCCGTTTCCGTTTGAGAATGTCACGGTGATGTTTATCGCGTCATCGACAACGTGTTTATTGGTGATGACAACCATTTGGTTCTGATATTCGTAGACAAAACCAGAGCCCTGAACCCCAGAGTATTGTCTACCGAAGAACGTGTATTGTACGACATAACCGGTTATCACCACGACAGAGTCCTTGGCATCGGCGTATAACTGTGCAAGTGATGTGCTATTATAATATGTGATATTGTAGATGGGTTGCTGGGTTATGGCATCCTCATTAGTTCCCAGTTGTTGTTGTGCTGTTTGAATAGTTGATGATGCCAGGGGTCCGTACAATCCACCGATTAGGTATCCCAGCAGGAATATTGCTACGATGCTGATGGAGACAACCAAGACAATATTTTTCGTCGAGTTTTTCTTTTTTATCTCTACAGTCTTAATCATATTGATGACCTCCAATTGTTTTTTTCAAAATATTTTACAATGCTTTTGTTTATATTTTTTCTTCCCAATTTCTTCCCAATTTTTCCCCAAATTTTATTAAAAAAAAAATGGGTTGTGCCAAGATATGTTGAGGGGAAGGAGGAATGGTAACTTGTGCATACATTGGCACAACATTAGGTTCTCATCGGGGGCGTGAATTCTTTTATTGATCTGATTCTTCGAAGGGGATGAACTCTTGTGGGCATCTTCCAGGTCCGTGTCCGAACCCATGACCACCCATCATGTTCCAACCGATATCAGTGGCGTTTTCAAGACCGAATTCGTCCTCGATGATACCGCTGATTTCATCCCAGCTGTATCCTTCGTCTCTGAGTACCTTCTGCCGGTTCAGGATTGTGAGTCGCTGCTCGGTGCGTGTGATTTCATTTTCCAACCGTGTATCAAGGATACCAAACTCATCGAGTTTCTCCTGTAGAGCTGTTCTCATCTCCTCAGGGGTTGCGTTTTGTTCTCTGAGGCTTGTCATGAGGTCTTGGAGTTCTGTCTGTTGATCGTCTGTCAACTCAGATCCAAATGGTCCGATTCCCATCATCTCTTTTCTTTCCTCAAATGGTTTTTTAGGGAAGTTGTCGTCTGTCGCATCGTTGGTTGTATCATCGTCTTGTCCTGTGGCAAATGCTGCTCCGATGGTTGCGATAAGCAGACCAACAAGCAGTCCACCGATGATTTTTTTGTGTGTTCTTTTCATTTTTTTACCTCCGTTTTTTTTTTCACAAGTCAACAATGATAAAATGATTTTATATTGATTTTTTACAAATTAATTCCGATTTCTTCCCAAATTATTCCCAAATGATAATGAAAAGAAAAAGAATTTAGAGGAATTTATTGACCTCTAGTTCTTTCGTTGCGATATCTCCATTGTAATCATAGGCAACGACTTTGATGATATGTTTGCCTATGGTCTTTTGCGCCCATGTCCAGTTGTAGGGTTGTGTGGTTACTGTTGCTTGTAAGACTCCGTCGATGTAGAACTCTATTTTTTCTGCCTCCCCTGGTTCATCCCATCCACCCGGGATGTATGCTGCAACGTCTATGGAACCGATGATTTGTGTTCTTTTGAAAGGCGTTATTCTTTCATTATTCCTGTAGAGTGCTTTGAGAGGTTTTGTTATTTCGACTTCGATGGTTGATGGTGCTAGTGAGCAGTTTAACCAGAGGGTCGAATTCTCGAACGCATCATGGCGATACGGATCATAATATTCATAGCCTGTCTCTCTAATATAGACATATAATTCCCCTGGTGCGATTGCGATGGTATAATATCCTGAGTCGTTTGACTGGGTTTCCCTTCCGTATTCGTGGCCGGTAGTAACGTCATACCATTCGACGTCAATGCGTGCATGGTTTAACGGTTCACCTGTCTTTTCATCGGTCACATATCCACAAACGATTGCATTTTCAACGGGGCGTTCGTAAAGTGAGGCGTTTACCCAGACAGTCTCGTAATCTCCAATCGAGAAACCTTGGATATACTCTGTGAAATACCCTTGTTTTTCCACATCAAGGCTGATGTTGCCTGCGGCGACGTTTATCTCATAATACCCGTTGATGTCTGATGTTGTTTGATTCTCGTAATATTGTTGTTCGGTTGCTTGCCAGAACAAACTGACATTTGCCATCTCCAGTGGATTTGTTGTTTCCTTGTCCGTGATATAGCCTTTAATGAGTGCGGTCTCCGGTGGACGTTCGTACAACGAGATGTTGGTCCATCTGGTCTGATTCTCCTGCATCTGATACGGTCCTACAGACCGTTGACAATATCCATCTGCTGAGACGGTTACCCGCAGTCGAATCGCAGGAGTGCTGATTGCGTAGAAACCGGTCTGGTTAGTCGTTGTCTGATTTTCGTAATATTCCTCGTCATTAATCCGTCCACGTACATTCACATTTGCGTTTTCAATCGGATCGGTGGTAGCAGCATCTGTGATGTACCCACAGATGATGGATGTCTCATTATACATCATGGGAGCAGTCGGAATCTCATCGTTCCTTGGTGTGGTCTGCAGAACAACTGTGTTGTCTGTCTCAGAATGTAGAGGTGTTGTTAGCATCATGATTGGGAGTTCTCCTTCGTATCCATCGTAGATAGTTGGTTGTTGTCGTGGGCTGCGTGGCTCGGCGTAGACAAACGCCTCTTCAGCGGTGATGATGTTGTCTTGGTCCGTATCTGCATATCCACGTAATCCATCGATGAGATAGGGCCCAAAGCCTCCGGAAAAGGAAACCTCATCTTCGCAGGATGCCATGAGGACCACCCGGTTCTGCCCCTGGACGTCCTCACCAAATCCCTGTACCCAGTTCTGGACTGCAAGGTCATTTTGACCGGGGGATTGAGAAGCAGTATTTGTGAAAAGCCAATTTGGCGGGTCATTGAAACCACCTGCATAGCAGCTATCGACGATCAGACAGACCCCTTTGGATTCCAACCGGTTGAGTAACACATTCAGTTCGTCATCATAAATAACAAGTTTTTCATAGGCAAAACCCCAGTAGCTGACCAACGCCTCATCTGTTCCGTCCTCCTCGTCCTTTGGTGGGATGTCGATTCCCAAAGGAAATCCATGGGTGGTGAGATAGACAAGGGAGATATCGTCCTTATCCTCCATCCTGTCGAGCCATCGAAGCCCTGAGATGATGTTTGTCACCGTTGCTTCCTCTCCTTTGATCACCTTTATATGATCCTCTTGCCACCACTCTGACTGCAGCAGCAATGCATGTAGGTCATCGACTTCCAAGAGCATGTCCGGGCGATCTTGTTGCGGATCGTCAGCGTATACTCCGACTGCGACGAGCAACGCCCAATATTCGGTGTCATCACAAGTGTTTTCTGCGGTTGATATGATACTTTGCAGTGGTAGGGTACCAAT
>CAZLDE010000165.1:0-4221 GCA_964558215.1 uncultured Thermoplasmatales archaeon | reverse complement strand
CAGAAATAGGAATCCTCATCGTTATTTCATTCACTTGATTGCCGAACTACTGTTATAAAAGAAAAGTATATATAGACAGTACTCAGTTAAGTACAGAGTGAAAACACCTATTTCTATCGAGAAAAAATAGGGGGATACTATGAGAGAAAAAGTCATGAGAAAGTTAATCATTCTTTTTGTAGGCCTTTTTGTGATCGCATCTAGCATACTGCCAACCATTGGTGCTATGCCCTCAGAGACAACAACAGCCATATCATCCAGTACCGATGATGTCTCAATTACTGTTCAACAAGCAGGAGACTTAACCAGTATTCATTATTCCATTAACGATTTTTCCTTAACACCGGTGGATATCGACAACAAACAATACGTCAAGGTCACCTTACACAGTGAACCAACCAGCCTCATCGCTGGTGCACCTGCACTACCCTCGATAGCCCGCAGTATCATCATCCCCTCTGAGGCATCCATGACCCTGCATGTCACCGCCGCCTCCTATGAAGACTTTGAGAACATCCTGGTAGCTCCCTCTAAAGGTAACCTACTTCGAACCGTTAACCCAGAAGATGTCCCTTATGAATTTGGCGCTATCTATAATCAGGACACCTGGTATCCCTCAGCTCTTGCTTCGCTTGAGGAACCCTATTACCTGCGCGATTTCCAAGGCCAGGTCGTACGAATCTTTCCATTCCAATACAACCCGGTGCAAGGGACTTTACGTTTCTACCATGACATCACTGTTGAGGTCGCTCCTTCGAATCAGGCTGCATCAAGCAGTCTTAGTCAGCATGCACTTACAACAATAGACAGTGATTTCCTTCCCATCTATCAGAACCATTTCATAAACTACAATGCCGCGAAATACGACCCTGTGTCTGAACAAGGCAACATGCTGGTCATCACGTATGACGCGTTTTATGAGACCATGATTCCCTTTGTCGAATGGAAAAACCTGAAAGGAATACCAACAGAGATGGTCAACGTCTCATCCATCGGGAACGCGGCTGCGATAAAAACATACATCGCCGAGTACTATAACGCCCATGGTCTGACGTTTGTACTGCTTGTGGGCGATGCTGCACAAGTACCAACGTATTCATTAGGTGGCGTGTACTCTGACCCAAGCTATGGATACATTGTAGGGTCTGACCATTATGCAGATCTCTTCGTCGGTAGGTTCTCCGCAGAAAACATCGAGCAGGCAGCAACACAGGCTAACAGGACTATTGACTATGAGAGCAACCCGCAGATTGATGCACAATGGTATGCAAAAGGAGTCGGTATTGCATCAAGCCAAGGGACTGGAGATGACGGTGAATACGATTTTGAACATGTTCGAAACATCCGCTCCCTTCTCCTCAATTTCACCTACACCCTCGTCGATGAACTCTACGATGGAAGCCAAGGTGGTGCAGATGCCGCAGGAAACCCGACACCAGCGATGGTCGCGACTTCATTAAACGAAGGTCGCAGCATTATAAACTACTGCGGGCATGGCTCATCAACATCATGGGGTTCAAGTGGGTTCAGCAATACAAATATTTACGCATTAACCAACGATAACATGCTTCCCTTCATTGTGTCCGTTGCTTGCAGTAACGGAGCGTTCGTCAGTGGCACATGCTTTGGAGAAGCCTGGTTACGAGCAACCCATAATGGCCAACCGATAGGTGCCATCGGAGCATATATGTCCACTGTTAGTCAAAGCTGGGACCCTCCAATGGAAGCACAAGATGAATTCAACAACATCCTCATAGGATTATACCCAGAGAACCAAAAGACCACCTATGGCGCTCTCTGTTTCCATGGCGCGATGTCCATGATCGATGACTACGGATCAAATGGAGAATACGAAGCGGATGCATGGACCGTCTTTGGAGACCCCTCAGTACAGGTCCGCACAGACGTCCCCTCTGTCATGGAAGTGATTCATGACGATTTTATCTCCAATGGTGCAGAGAGCTTTGAAGTGGAAGTAGTTGGTCTCCCCAATGCTCTTTGTGCAATATCAGCCGAAGGTGAGCTGTTAGGCAATGGATATACAGACCAAACTGGACATGCCCTCATCCAGTTCTTCACGCCACTGGGCGTCTCCGGCGAGGTTCAGCTCATAGTAACCGGTTTTAACAAGATACCATACAGCGCGACGCTCTCGGTTGGGGAGCCAAACCTACCACCAGAGACACCCGAAAAACCAACCGGGCGACTCACCGGTGAACCCGGAAAAACCTATATGTATTCCTCAGTATCAACAGACCCGGATGGCGACGGACTCTACTACATGTGGGACTGGGGTGATGGGACCTATAGCGACTGGCTTGGCCCCTATGCATCAGGAAACACGGTAACGACTCAGAAATCATGGGATGCAGAGGGCCTCTATCCGAGTGAAGGCAAAAGACAACTATGACCATGAGACCGACTGGTCAGAGCCGCTGGACGTCACCATGCCGTATAATGTCCCGTTCATTGTCAGATTCGTTGATTTCTTCCAGAGTCTCTTCCCGCATCTCTTCCAATTCTTTGAAAGGCTGCTAACGCTGTAATCTACCGGTGTGTTCTTACCTTATTTTCGGTAAGAGCACTATCTCTTCCTTTCAAAAAAATTAGATCAAAATATTCGTCTCGACAATAAAACGAGTGTATAAAATTGTAGGGGGGTACGAACGATGTTGAAAAAAAACCAGATATTGTGGAGTTTGCTAACGGTTAGTATTCTTATCTGTATGACCTGTGTAAGTGCTTTGACTGTTGCGGAACAAAACGTTGGTATTAATGTTGATTATTCTTTTGTCCTCTCATCCTCAGTTGGATCCCTGCGTCAACCCGCTGAATTCGAACCGATGGAAGGCGTACTCATCCGCTATCCTTTTGGTATCTCATACAGTATCATCAAAGAAATGGCAGAAGACGTCAATGTGGTAACCATTGTTGCCAGCGTCTCTGAAAAAAACACAGTTCTTACTCAATATCAGAACCAAGGTGTCGACATTAGTCATTGTTCGTTTCTCATCGCTCCGACGGATACGCACTGGACCAGGGATTATGGCCCTTGGTTTATCATCACTGAAGATGACATGCAAGGGGTTGTTGATTTCACCTACAACAGACCTCGGCCGAATGATGATCAGATCCCCACTCGATATGCGAACAACCAAAGTCTCCCGGTGTTCGATATGCCTCTTGTTGCCACTGGCGGGAACTATATGACCGATGGACAAGGAATTTCGATATCAACCACCTTGATCTGGGAAGAAAACTCAGGGTATTCCCATGAACAGATCAATCAGATAGTACAGGATTACCTCGGGATTGGTACCTATCATGTTGTTCCTGATGTGAATGGTGAATATATTAAGCATATTGATTGCTGGGGAAAGTATCTTTCACCAGACACGATTTTGATTAGAGAGGTTCCAACGAGCCATTCGCAGTACGACGAAATCGAAGCAGCAGTGGATTATTTCGAATCTCAACTCAGCTGCTATGGGACACCGTATCACGTTGTTCGTGTTTATACACCAGACAATCAGCCATATACGAACTCGCTTATTTTGAATGATAAAGTAATGGTTCCTATCACTGGGAGCCAATGGGATGATGATGCAATCATCTCCTATCAACAAGCGATGCCGGGGTACGAAGTTTTAGGTTTTACCGGATCATGGGCTTCCACTGATGCACTTCATTGCAGGGCAATGGGGATAACAGACAGATACATGCTTTACATCGAACATACACCATTATTCGGGGATCAAACCAGTCAAACAGGGTATGATATACAGGCAAGGATTATCCCCTACAGCCAGCAGAACCTTGTTTCGTCAGCAACAGGGGTCTATTGGAGGATCAATAATGGTAGCTGGAATTTTATTCAGATGCAGTCCCTGGGAAATGATAACTATCACGCGTTGATTCCCCCACAGGCCAATGGAACCATCGTGTCGTATTATATCCATGGGGAAGATGGGTCTGGTCGAGCAGAGAACCATCCGTATATCGGTGCGCCTGATGCTCATTTCTTTACCGCAAGAGGAGATAATCAGCAAAACACGGCTCCTGAGTCTCCTCAGAGGCCCTCCGGTCAGTCTTCCGGGAAGGTCGACTCGATTTATCTGTATTCAACGACGACTACTGATGCTGAGAGTGATATGATATATTATCTCTGGGATTGGGGGGACGGAAATTTCAGTGAATGGCTTGGCCCGTTTGCCTCCGGAT
>CAZLDE010000164.1:0-4238 GCA_964558215.1 uncultured Thermoplasmatales archaeon | reverse complement strand
TCATATAACTAATCGAGGACTTTGAATAACCTATTTGTATTTGACTTTTACTGTCTTTAGTCAAGAAAACGGTTAGAAATCATTCATTTTCCTAGAGTTTTTTCATAGTCCATGTATCACCTCACATGAGTGTTTATAATGGCAATAAGCATGTTAGAAGTATTTTTCTAGAAAAAAAAGTGCTACTGCCATCATTTACCATCATTATTGAAAAATAGGGGTAAAAAAACGTGTTTTTTTTCCAACTTTGGCTGAATCAATACCCTGATTATTTGTGGAAAAACACCAGGGTCGTAGGTTTTTCAGCTTTTTTGCTTGGCTGAAAACCTATAAAAAGTGAGATGGGCGAGATATTTCCTAATCCAGAAAAGAACAATCAGCTGCGAAAGTCAGATTATGAACATAATTTCTCTCTATTTTTATGTTTAATAAATTTATGTATCAGATTGTATTAAAACCTGTCCACCAGATGGGGAAAAAATCTCAATAAATTATATATACTAAATAAATATATATAGAAACAAGAAGAAGATATTATTGGGATTCTTAATGAAAAAAAAACGCTATTATCAACATATATGTTTAGTGGTTTTTAGTATTTATATTTTATTAATCAGTGCGATTTTTCCTTCTGTTTTGGCAGATCCTCAGATGCTGGATGTGAATGGTTTTGACAAAGGAATCTCCTGGCAACCACTAATTCCATTGAAACGGGCCACTCTGGTTAATTTTGACCCTTATACCTATATTGATGATTATGCGTATCTTGCTGCGGTACCAACATCGGTTTTTTATGACGCACAAAATAATCGTATTTTTTCCAATCCCCTTCTCTTCTACCAAGATAAACTTACGCTGGATGAAAATCTTAGGACATTAGACGCGAGGCAAGGTTTGGACTATTTTATGGAAGATTGGATGAGTTATTGTGGTGGAAAACTTGATCAAATGACACTTATCAATACCCCGCGACAGAACCTTGGAGATACCTGGCAAGCAAGAAATTATACGAATATTCAGAATGAGTCTGCCAGTGGAATTGCAAGCACACTAGCTCTTAGCGAATGGTCATACACAGATGATGTCGTAGTGGCAACCATTCGTGAAGCATTTCAAAAACCAGAGAATCGGACTTCCGGAGTTCTCAAAGGATCCATCGAACCAAAACAAGGAGTTCTCACAGAGCATTTTGAGATACCAAAAACAAATCAACAATACCCAATTTATAACGAATTTAATGTCCCTGATGGTTATAAATTCCTCACGGTGCGATCTTGGTATCCCTGTTTTTATTTTTCAGCAGGGGTCCCTGGGTTTGAAGGAATCATCAATATGTCTATTCCTGCAGGGGACAGAGACATGCAGATTTATTGTCAGGAAAATGGACAATGGATGATGGCAGGAATTACAAGCGAATGGAATGCACAGGGTGGGATGGATATTGATAAAACCTCTGTGTATGTCTATAAAAGTGGAAAGTGGAGTGTGGCTCTCACTGATGTACCAACAAAATCCATTGACTCATCTCTTCTTTCTCAAAACCCCAATCAAATCATTGATACGACCATCGAACCTCAAAAACATAGGAAAATCTTTACATTTGAATTTGGGAGATACGGAAGAATTCTTGATATCCTTCGGAATATGAGAAACGTTGTCTACCAAGTCGATGTAAACATCTATCCTGGTTTCGTTATTGAAATTCCTCAGGCGCCTCCGTTCGGTTGTCGAAATGCAACTTTCTCATTGTCATGGGGTACTTCCGATGTTGCCCTTGGTTTATCTCTTATAGGTCCAAGTGGTGAAGAAATCCTTTCTACCCGTGAACCAGGAGTTTCAAGTAAATGTGCAGCAGGTCTCGAGGATATTATTGCATACCCGGAGGGTACTTCAAACGATCTCACAGTAGAACGACTTGGAGAATGTCTCCCTGGTGAACACTATTCACTCTGTGTATTTGCGATGAATGAAATTGCTGGACCTGTTGATTTTACCATTACGTATTCATGGAATCAAACTAGTTCACGTATGGAAGGGGATTGTCTCGCGTCGGCAACCGAAGGAGCAGTCCTTGCCTCCCTGCTCAATGCCCCGCTTCTTTATATTTACCCAGAAGAAATTCCTATGTGTTCTCTAGATGCACTTTACATGCTTGGAGTAAAACAAATCTACCTTGTCGACATTGGGGATTACCTCTCAAGTAACGTTAAAACACAATTGGCAGCCATAGCACCGCTTGCACAGCATTTCCGTACCTATGATGCGGTCTACACATATCTCAAAGGAATTACGAAAAGAAACGATGTTATCTTTTCGACAATTGACTCCTGGAGTTACAGTTATGTTACCAACCTAAGTATCGCTGGAGAAATGCGCTATGCACTCCCCATTGGTCCAGCGGCGTACATTGCTGCACATCATGGGAGTCCTGTATTGATTCTTGATAATCACCCCGAGCTGTCTTCTGCAGTCATCTGGCATAACGAACTCTGGCGACGTCATCCAGATGGATTTACCAAACTCCCTACGGTATCAGAGATGTATCTTACTGGTAATAGAGTCTATGATTTTTTAGAGAAATACCAATACGACCGTGAAGGAGAGGAAACCATTATTACTGTTGCAGATCAATTTGAAATTGGTCTTTCATGGGATCGGATGTTTGTCGGCAGAGGAAAACCCGGCCGGTTCATCGGTTCACCTATCGATCTATCAGTATGGATAACTAAAAATATCTTTTATCCTCAAATTGTTTTTGAAAACCCCGCATTAAAAAGCCCATCAGGAGTTACTCTTATGAATGGAAGCAGCAGTAAACGTGCTGGATTCCTTGGCTTGTTAACCTTATGGCGGGGAAAACTAGGATTGAAAATAACAAAACCATCACAAGAAGAGACCTTTCAGTACCCGGTTCTTGACACCTTAGTCTGCTATGATCATAAGTTTAACACCCGAGCAAGTAAGTATTGGGGTTTTGTTTACGAGTGTGCTGATGGAAGTATCCCTGGCCTTACTTCCTCTACGGAACCTATTGATGATGGGGTGATGGTTGCGGTCAATGGCCAAAAGGGCGGATTTCTTGCGGATCTCAGTGGGTCCGAGGTACAACCTTTTTATATTAAACGCGCGGGGTATGCACCTGTGTTTTCTACTAATTTTGATGCGAATATGAATAATCTTAACCAGGGGGTTCTTCTTTGGTTAGTCAACACCCATGGAGCTCCGACGAATGGAGGAATGCTGATGTTTTGGGATGTCCAGGGAGAGAACCCGAATCCTGGTTATCCTGCGATCCCACTTGCGGGGTATAAAAAGGAGACAAACCCTTGGCGAGGGTACGAGTGGTTGATGGGTTCGACAGAAGAACCAGATACGATGACTATGGAGATACATGGGATACTTCCCGCTCTTATGGGAAACCCCGACCCTCGTGGGATACGATTTTTTACGACTGCGTTAGATTGGGCTGTTGCACGACGACCACTGCGGGATGTTGTAGGGAGGATCGCAAGTCTCCCTGGTTTGCGGTTTATTGCACCTGACTGGCTCGAAGATACTCAGGATTATTACGATGGAGTCATCATTACTGTTTTTCTTGGAAGATTTGGGACTTCATGGTACAACGGAACTCAGATTGATGATGCCTTAGGAAATATTCATTCGACTGGTATTAGCAGTGTCGCGTGTCTTCCCGCAGGAAAATATTTACACCTCACCTTAATGCGTCATGGATCGGTATTTCAAATCATGGACCCCTGGGCGACCTCATGGTATTCAGATGTCTGGCAGAACTCAGTTCCTAGAGGGATCGCCCTGGGAAAAACAATTGGTGAGATTTACTCAGAAGGTATTAAGAAAGTAGGTATCTTATATATCTCAGAGCCACCTCAGTGGTGGTGGGATCTTGCAGAAAACGTCTGTTTATACGGCGACCCTGATCTTCGATTATGGATACCTAGTACTGAATATAGCAGCATGAACCATTGGGAGCAGACTGATGTTAAACCATTCCAGTATGATGCTGATCTCGGTTTTTCTCTGAATGGCCATATGCCGTTCGGCGTGGGTCAGTATCCTCATCAACAAAGACCTTCAGCTTTTTGGGAAACTTACTCTATTTATATCCTGTTGATAGTCATTGTTCTGTTTGTCATGTTAGCTGTATTGATCCTACGGAGACGTAAAAAATAATACCACAAACCATCGTAAAGCTTAATTTGTCTAATCACATTAAAAGT
>CAZLDE010000163.1:0-4274 GCA_964558215.1 uncultured Thermoplasmatales archaeon | reverse complement strand
TTTAAAAAGATACTCATCTAACCCAGTTGTCACCTCACTATCTCGAATCCACATGATTATTTCAGCATCATATTGTGAGTTTGAGGCAGGGTCAATATACATACAACCCAAACATTCTTTTTCATCTACACTCATGACCGTATAAGCAAACGATGTTCTTCTTTGGAACTCTTTTTGATGCCATCCAAGGTCAATCAAATCTTGTTCAAAAGTTAACTCTTTTGTGGGCCATTTATTACTTGGACCAAAAGGCTTCGTTTTTTGCAAATGTTTAATACTGGTCATTACCGCATCATAATCTTTCACGACATCATTAACGGTGAGCATTCTGAGGCGAAGTCTATCGGTCTCAAGGAACTCTGGAACTTGGAAATCCTTAGAAACAAATTCTTTCATGATTTTATTGCATTGTTTTAAAATATAATAATCTTTGTTATAAACTCCCAACCGACACATCAACAAGGGTTTATATACTTGCACAAAACAATTTATGTTTCTCTTTTTAAAAATAATATTATCTGTCGGACAGTATAATATAAATTTATTACTGTGTCTCCTCCGTATTATTGAGATTTAGGCCACCCGTTGGTTATTTTTAAGTAGTTACCGTATTTTGATGAGAGGGAAAAAATATAAGTCTGACTCTTACATTTCTTTGTTTGTATGAGTGAAGGAAAGGAGGTCCCAGCCGGGATTGTAGTATTCCTCATTTTCATTGTCCTTGTGAATTGTGTGGTCCTCTTCTTTTTTGTCGATTCTTTGGTTTTTATTGGCAATCTCACCAGATTTCTGTCGTTTTCATCAACCGAAATCCTGGTAGGGATAGATGTATTGCTGACAATCCTTTCCCTGGTAATCATCCCGTATGGGTTTTTGAAAAGGAAAAAAGGGGCACGACTATACGCATTTGCCTTCCTAACCTATTCGATGATACGGATTCTCATGTACATCACGATGACAGGTGAGAAACTCATAGGTCTTGTCTTGTTTACGTGCTTTATACTTTCACTGACCTATCTGCTTATGACAACGGTGAAACGATACTTTGGAATCATCACCATGGCCCTGGTCCCTTCTGAGAGAGCCACAGAGTACACCTATGGGCTCTACACTTTATACTCCAAGCTAGTCGAACTCAGAAACGGAAAAACACAACTTATCTACTTTTTTAGCAAAAGAAAACCAAAAAGCGGTACCCCTGCCGTCTTCCCAGATGGATATGAAGTCCAGGTCAGCGACCGGTCGGGCTTGCCGTATTTAAAAAAAGCGATGACCGCCGTGTAACATCCTTTTCCATGAATACGGCATCCTGCCAGGCTCCCTCCGATTTTTTAGGTGGCAAACCTTTTTTATGTGTTGTGGTGTTACCAGTCCGTACAAATAGGGAGGCATCTTATGCCAGGAATTGAGAATTTAGAACCAAAACTTGTATGGAAACATTTTGATGAGATTAGGAAAATCCCACGCTGCTCAAAACATGAGGAAAAAATCAGAGAATATATCGTGAATTTCGCAAAGAAGCAGGGTTTGAAATCAAAGGTAGACCATGCCGGAAACGTCGTCATAATAAAACCAGCGACCCCCAACATGCAGAACAAACCTACCGTTATCCTCCAAGGCCATATGGATATGGTCTGTGAAAAGAACAGCGATGTCACATTTGATTTCTCAAAAGACCCGATTCAGCTGAAAATCACCGAGGACTTACTTACAGCAAACGGAACCACGTTAGGAGCTGATAACGGCATTGGACTCGCTATCAGCCTAGCCATCCTAGAGGACAAAAAGATACAACACGGGCCAATCGAATCATTATACACAGTCGATGAGGAAACCGGTCTGACTGGTGCGTTTGCCATGAAATCAGACATGCTTACCGGGAAAATCATGTTGAACCTCGACAGCGAGGATTTCGGAGTCATCACGGTCGGATGTGCTGGCGGGGGAGACTCTGCTCTTGAGCTTCCCGTGAAAACACAACCAGTTCCTGCAGCATCAGAGCATCTGATCGTAAAGGTTTTTGGTCTACGCGGCGGGCACTCCGGTGTCGATATCCATGAACAGCGGGGAAACGCAATAAAAATCCTGACACGCCTGCTTTGGAAAGCATCCCAGAAATGTGATTTTTCCCTCTTTGACATCAAAGGCGGAGATAAACATAACGCCATCCCCCGAGAGGCGTATGGAAAACTTTCCATAGACGAAAAACAGAAAAACACGTTTCTAACCGCAGTAAAGGCAGAAGAAAAAGATATCTATGAGGAAATCAAACCAATAGACCCGAACTTCAAGGTCGATGTCCAATCCTGTGATCCACCCAAAACAATCCTTGACAAATCATCCCAGACCAGACTACTGAATCTGGTTCATGGGCTGCCACATGGGGTCCACCAGATGAACTATGACATAAAGACACTTGTGAACACCTCCACGAATCTTGCCACAATCTCCCTGAAAGAAAACGCTGTGCTCATCGGGATGAGCTCACGAAGCCCGATGAAATCAGCTCTTCAGGACATGCGGGATCGTATCAACGCGATCGCGATGCTCTCCGGAGCCAAAGTATCAGAAGGGACACCCTACCCAGGATGGAAACCGGACCTGCAGTCAAAAATCCTTGCGCTTTCAAAGAAAATCTTCAGAGACATGTTCAAGACAGATCCAAAGATAGAGGCGATTCACGCAGGACTTGAATGCGGCATCATCGGGGAGAAATTCCCAGGCATGGACATGATCTCTATTGGTCCGACCCTGAAAAATCCACATTCTCCTGAAGAGCAGCTGCACATCAGCACGGTGGATAAATTCTACCGCTATCTGCTAAAGATACTTGAGGCTGTGTAAGGGGAATCTGTGACAGACTCCCCGACATTTTCAATCATCATCCCGGTCCTCCATGAAGGAAACATCATTAATGGACTTCTTAAGTCACTCCGATGTCTTGCAGCAGAGAAACCTGTTGAGATTATCGTCGTCGATGGGAGCCCCTCACAGGATACCCTTCAGGTAATCTCCGATGAAACCATCCAGAGATACCGTTGTCACGCAGGGCGAGCCCGCCAGATGAACCTCGGAGCAGCCCATGCCTTAGGTGACATTCTTATCTTTCTGCATGCTGACACCCGGCTGCCGGCTACAGCGCTCGCACGTATCCAGGAAACCCTTCAAGACCCCCGGCTTGTCGGTGGAGCATTCAGCTTACAGATTGACTCACCACGGTTTCTTCTAAAGATGACTGCCGTGTTTTCCACGCTTCGGTCCCGCATGACCCGCGCTCCTTATGGAGATCAGGCGATCTTCCTGCGCAAATCCTATTTTGATTCCATAGGAGGGTACCGGGACCTTCCGTTGATGGAAGATGTTGAACTGATGCGTCGGATAAAAAAACACAAGAACGATATCATCATTCTTCCTGATTTTGTCATCACCTCTGACCGACGATGGAACCAAGAAGGACTCTTGTATACAGCATTCAGAGACACCCTCATTATTTTTTTATACTGGTGTGGCATGCCAGCAGAGAAGCTTGCACGCTTCTACCCCTGGTAACAACCTCCAAAAAAATAGAAGCAAGCAAATGGATAAATAGCGGAAGTAAATTCCAATCAAAGAACAATACCTAAGGGAGCCAACGTTATGTCTCAGAAGAAAAACCAATTCGACCAGCGTATTTTCGAGCTGACTGGTACTTCATTACGATGTCTTGACCTTCAGACCATACAGATCAACCTTGGGTTCATCTGTAACCAAACCTGCCAGCATTGTCATATTCAAGCATCACCAGATCGTACAGAGCAAATGAGCTGGGAAACCATGAAGGATATCCTTGCAGTCACTGAAAGACTCACCTCAGTCTTTATTGATATCACCGGTGGAGCCCCGGAGCTTCATCCGCATCTCAAAGAATTCCTCAGAGCTCTTGTGGCACAGCAGCATCGAGTGCAACTACGGACAAATCTCACCATCCTGCTTGAACCACAGTATAAAGATTTACCTCTATTGTATAAGGAGCTTGGTATAGAACTGGTCGCTTCACTCCCCTGCTATCTTGAAGAAGAAGTCCGCCTCCAACGTGGAAAAGGCATCTTTGAAAAAAGCATCACAGCACTACAGTTGTTAAACACCCTAGGGTATGGGATCCAACCGCATCTGCCTCTGACGCTCGTGTTTAATCCCCTTGAACCAGTGCTCCCACCAGAACAGAAGTCGCTTGAGAATGAGTACCGGCAATACCTTGCAGAACACCTGTCTCTTATACACATCTTGACGCTGCC
>CAZLDE010000162.1:0-4324 GCA_964558215.1 uncultured Thermoplasmatales archaeon | reverse complement strand
CCAAATGCACTCACTTCATATACACATTTTAATTTTCACTTGCCGAACTACTGAAACAACCCACGAACCGGGGATTCTTTAGAGATACCTCTGGATTGTATATTTCTTTTTATCTACGAGTGAGACGATGCGGGGCCCCTGGGAGGTGTCAACAGAGGAAACCTCTGTCACTGATACGGTTACATCTGGACCTGTTTTTTCCTGAAATCCTTTCTGTATGAACTGAAAAATCTCCTCAACAGACGGTCCACTGTCCCGGAGATTCTTGTCTATGACCACCTGGATTTCAAGGTTCGTAAGGTCATGTTGAATTATTTTCGTGTTGATGACCTTGTTTGTCTTCATCTCGTAAAGTAGTTTGCTGTAAACCTCAGAAAAAGAGGAGGGGAGCAGCACAGTTCCGTTTGGAAGATACAATGCAAGATCATTTCGCCCATAGATCTTCTTGATTAAAGCACCGGCCTTCCCACAGGAGCAAGTTCCGTCCAAAGGTGCGACGATATCGTTGATCGCATTATATCTGATAATCGGAGTTCCTTTTCCATGAAACTTCGTAATAACCATCTCTCCAGCTTCACCGGAACGTACTGGTTCTCCCTCTCGCATGAATTCTGCGTAAATCAGATCAGACATGAGATGATAACTGCCTTTTTTGCATTGAAAACCGATAAGCCCTGATTCTGTTGCTCCATAGACTTCAAAGATTTTTGATTGGAACGATGTTTCGATAAACGATTTAAGGAACGGATCAAGCACAGAGCCGGTTGCCGCGATATACTGCGGAGAAATCTTCTCCCCCAAACCGGTCTCTTTCAACAATGAAAGATGCCCAAGCATTCCGACATACCCACCGATGAAATCCGGTTGAAAATCATTGATCGCAGCGATGACTGCATGAGGGTCATCATTGGTGTTCAGCCATTGAATATTTTTAAACACCTTCGTCAGATTGAACCGAGGCTGAAGCCCCCGGGTGACATAGCCGCTTTCTGCGGTATGGGGCGCAAAATCCCCTATGATCGTAATCCTATCTTTCCAGATGCTTAGTCCATACTCATGAAGAGTACGCATATATGCAAAAAGACCCATTACGATATCAAGCATATCGACATAGAGCGGGAGAACCTTGCCTGTGGTGCCTGACGTTGAAACCTCAATAAGAGATTTCTTCTGTATTTTCGATGACACAATCCCATTAGGATAATGTCGTTTCAAATCATCCTTTGTGACAAACGGGAGTTTGTGAAGGTCAGCAATACCAGTAATTCTTGTGGGATCAATGCCTGCTGCATTGAATTTTTCTTGATACAAAGGGACGGTTGAGGCAAAACGCACAAGTCGCCGTACCTGTTTATCCTGATAGCGCGCAAGAGCCTCCGAACTAATCCTATCCAATCTATCAATGTCAACCAAATATCTTTTCAGAATTTTACATAGGAACACCGGGTTATAGAACGGATTCATAACACTTCTAGGTCCAAAGGAAAATAGGTACAATTCCTTAAATAGCTGTCTCTTCATTCTTTACAGAGAAGCAATGAATATACTTATCGTCGAGACGGTCTGGATGGGAGGTGCACGATATAAATTCCTTGACAAAACACTCCTTACCACGTTCTCCATTCTTCCTACTCTACAGGCACGTGAACTTGCTGCAATCACACCAAAAAAACATACGGTGTCCGTGGTAAATGAACGATACTCACATATCGATTATTCGACCGCATATGATGTTGTTCTCATCAACTTTGTCACCTCGACAGCGCCCCGAGCATATGCCATCGCTGACATATTTCGAAAAAAAAATATCCCTGTCGTACTATGTGGTTTTCATGCATCTGGGCTTCCCGAGGAGGCATCGCAACATGCTGACAGCATCCTTATCGGCAGAAACGAACAAACCTGGGTAACGATTCTAGAGGATATCGAACAGAAACAATTACAACCGTTCTATCATGCACAGCCCTACAATGCGTCTCAGGTTCTTCCTGCGACAAAAATCACTCTACCAGGATTTGTCATGACTGGTGCAGTCGAGGCGACACGCGGTTGTCCGTACCACTGTGAATTCTGCCCAGAAACAAACATCCAAGGTGGAAATGCATATTATAAAAGACCGATCTCCGAGGTCATCGCTGAGATAAAAACAATCCCACAAAAAACACTGATGTTCTATGATACCTCACTTACCACTGATCCCGCCTACACAAAAGAATTATTCAGGAATATGAAGGGGTTGGGGAAGAAATTCTTCTGCAATGGCAACGTTGACGTCCTGGCTAATGATGTAGAACTTGTTAGACTCTCCCGAGAAGCTGGCTGTGTGGCCTGGCTTGTAGGCTTTGAATCAATTTGTCAAAACACGCTCGAATCGGTTGGAAAAAAAACAAACACAGTAAATGAATACAGTATAGCGATTCGAAACATACACCAGAACCACATGGTGGTCATCGGGGATTTCATATTTGGATTTGACACCGACACTCCTGCTGTTTTCACAGAGACCTTAGAATTCATACAGAACCTCGATATCGATGTTGCTGATTTCTCGATTCTCACCCCTTTCCCAGGGACCCCATTGTTCAAGAAACTTGACAAGGAAAACAGGATACTGACCAAGGATTGGAAGTATTATAACATGGGATATGTCGTCTTCAAACCAAAACAGATGACACAAGAGGAGTTACGCCACGGAGTCCAACAGATGTATCGGGAGTTTTATGCTCCTCTTTACACCGTAAAAAGAATAGGTCAGAACCTCTTCAGAGGCATGTATCCCTTTGTGGTTGTGTTAGCAAGAAACAGCATTGCATTAGTGAACAGCAGACGGTTCTTCACCAAAAAGAATTAGAACGCCCACCACGCTTTGACGACAATACTTGCAGTCGCGGTTTTATTTGTGTCATCATAGGCTTTCACCATGATCGTATAGTCTTTAGGAATCCATGGCTTTTTTATCAATTTGAAAGGCAACGTCAAATTATAGGGCGACTCTGTCAGTGTCGCGATGAGGTTGTCATTGACATAGAACTCAACCTTTGTTATACCCGAATCATCCTTCGCATACGTATCAATAGATGCTTTGCCAAGTATCCAGGTATTTCTCAACAAAGAGTTTTTATATAATATTTTTAAAAACAGATTTCCCCGCAAATAGATTTTTCCTTGCTGCGGTGAGAGAATCCCTACCTCCGGGGGAAGGTTGCGTTCACCCTGCACGACATAGGTTGCATCTGTCGCATCAGCATAATACGCAGTGAATGGATAATCGTTTGTCGGTGGATCTGAAAATGAGCTTACTCCCGTGGAGCTAAAGACTACAGCAATCAGTTTTAGATTCTCATAATCTAGGTTTCCAACCGAGAACTCTCCTGAAAACGTCTGGGAGTCTTCTGCTGAAACACTGATATCCTGATTTATGACAAAATCAACAAAAGCGTTCTTGTATTTCAGACCATTATAATCATTAAATTGAGAAGAGATTATTTCGACGAGATATACTCTGAGCCGCCCTGTATACGCTGATGATTCCCCATTGACTACCTCGACTACAGCAACTAACGAATTTGTCGTATTTTTGTATTCTGCTGCGACAGTGACTTGCATTTTTGGGGTCACACGGTTTTCTGCTGAGCGAATGGCAGCGGTATAATTTGATTCAGGATTCAGGCCACCGAGAATCACCCGGTATCCTCCGTCAATATACACGGTGGGATCAGCGTAACGGTTGTAGACTGAATTAAGATAATCAGCTGCTTTGCTGTTCTCCAGGACCATGCTGACGTAAGAAAACCGATACGAATCAGAGGACTCTAATTTCTCTAAAATAGCGCCGACGTTAGGGCAATACCGACATCCCTCAGAGGTGGACTCCTCAACAAACACCGTATGGGTAAAATCATCATCACCATTGGTGCCATCATCAGGTTCTACGATGATGATATAATACGCAGAACCATCGGTTGACGGGTCTCCAACTGGTCCATTACCAGCAGCATCATCTACTGTAACATAGTAATAATAATTACTCGTGGAACCCGCTGCTGTAATGATACCTACACTTCCATTTAGAATGGACATCGAATTCCAACTCGCTGAGTCTGCCGTTCTATAATACAAAGTTGCCGTCGTGACGTTGACGTTGTCGCTGAAAACAACAGTGATAGTAGCGGTTTTACCTGCTGTCACGGTCATGTTACCTGAGATATCAGTGATTTGTGGAGGCTCTGTGTCGTTTCCCGTGTTGTGTTCATCCTCTGTATACACAAGAACATATGCTGAGGCACCAAGGAGTATACCAAGGAGTATGATGATAATTAGTAGT
>CAZLDE010000161.1:0-4333 GCA_964558215.1 uncultured Thermoplasmatales archaeon | reverse complement strand
TCGGGGGATAATCTGCTTGTTTTAAATATCAGAACCTCAAATCTTTAACCCCCAGATTCAACACTTGTACCAACGTCTTTATTTTTTTCAAAACATCCTGTAGGTCTGTTCCTAACAGTCGAATCATTGGTTCCTTTCCAACGGACCCCGTATCATAAATAATGTCGGGGACGAACCCGCAGGACGTACAAGCTTGTTTTGTTCCCCATTCCATGGTCGAGGATGCATCAGGTGGTTCGAATTTCCTGTCAAAGGAGCCAACCGATAGTCCAATTTTTCTGCAGAGGTCTACGGTTTCTGGTGAATACCGGATGTTGAGGGCCGCTCGTATCGTAGGATCAATGGATGTCGCGGCAAGGATGATGGATGCGACGTGTTTGGAGCACCCGAACTCAAGAGCGCCGCAGAGCGCTGGTCCTGTTTTACGTTTGGTGATCCTGCCGTCGATTGCGCAGACGTCGTCTCTTGTTTTTGGATTCGGCAGCGCGTAGGCAAGGTTCATGCCGACCTCAGGGATCAGCTGCGATGGCAGAAAACCGATCAGTGTCTCTACTGCGTTTTTGAGCTGCAGCCAGACGGCGAAGCGTTCTGTGTTTTCAAGGATTGGTGGGGTTTGAATCAGTGAGGAATGGTTCAACACATCAGCTCCCTTCCCAGGTGCGTATCCTTCGTTGATCATCCCCCAGACAATGGATTTTGCTTTGCGTACGGCGCTGACCGGTGGTTCACCAGCCGCAAGCAGACCTGTAATAAGTGCTGATAGCGTGCAGCCGGACCCATGTGCCTTCCTCTGAGCAACCCGGGGGAGGGTGAAGCGGTACATCTGTTTCCCATCATAGAGAAGATCTGTCACCATCTCCCCGTTGAGATGACCGCCTTTTACTACCACATAGTCTGCGCCGAGTTCGAAGATATCCTTAGCTGCTTTCTCACAGTCATCCTGGCTGATGAGTTTCCTCTCTGTAAGGATCCCTGCCTCAGGGATGTTTGCAGTGACCATGAATGCGTAGGGCAGCAGCTTTGTTTTCAACGCTGCAAGAAAACCCTGACTTGAAAGCGCATCCCCGCTTGTCGCAACCATGACCGGGTCGACAACTGGTTTGAGATGGTGTTTCTTCAATTGCTCTGCGACGACAGCGATGATCTCCTCATCGTACAGCATCCCGGTCTTCACCCCTGCGATGGTAAAATCATCACAGAGGCTTTCGATCTGCTGACGAATCATATCCGGTGATACTCTGTAGATTGACCGGACTTGTTTGGTGTTCTGTGCGGTGACACACGTCACCGCGGTAATCCCATGTAAACCTAAGTAAGAGAATGATTTCAAATCCGCCTGGACCCCCGCACCCCCTGAGGAGTCAGACCCAGCGATGCTCAGGACTACTTTTTTTTCCATACAAACGTCGAATACCGTTACGATTTATATGGATTCTTCCCTACAGACCGACCATACACTACTCTTTTTTTTCTCAAAATATTTTAAAAAAGAAGAAACCTCTGGGTTGATGGTACTGAAATGAAGGAACGATCTGATCTAGGTGTCCTTGACGTACGGGACAAGATTCCCATCGTCTTGCTCTTCAAAAAGTGGTACTTGTTTCGGGATTGTCTTATGTTCGATTATTACATAATTTTTTGTGGTCATCTGTTCGAACCCTCCAGTGTTTTGTCATGGTCAAGAAGCAGCACGAATCACGATGTGGAACAGGGTATGATAGTCGTATAGTGATCCCGATAACTCCTTCTCAATCTCTCCAATTTTTCTGTAACCATCGTTTGGTACATATACTTTCGTATTTGTGCAAAAAAACCATGTCGTGTCATGGCAAGAAAAATTTTTTTAGAACAAAAAAAGGGAAGGATGCTGGTCTCACTAGGAGGGATGGGATGCACTCTACAACTACCAGCTTAATTCCTTCCAGACCAATGAAATAGCCACTGTCTTAAGAACCTTGTTTGTAGACGAATATGCAGCTATGAGTGCAAGTGCAGTCTCATCGCATAATGGTTTACCAGGTTTATACAGGAGGAACTCTATCCTTAAGATAAACAATGGGGTGGAATTGGAGACAGAGGGGGCAGTTCAACAAAACATAATACAGAACAATCTCGTTAAAAAAAAATGGATGTCAGGAATTTCACACCGGACATTCTTTACTTATTTTAAATTTTATCGCAGAATACTGAATAATATTACAAAGGTGGTTATTAAACGAATCCAATCAGATATCGAAGTAATGGGAATGCATTCGGGAACCGTTCCAACAACCAATGGATGAACGGATGCTGTGGTGGTTTATACGGCATGATTACAGTGAGGGTGCCCCAGTCGCTTTCCATACCATGTTCATCTCTCGCTTTTACTTGTATGGTGTAGGTGCCCCTCTTCATCCATTGGTGTGATTGAACAACCTGGTCACCAGATACATAGGGTCCTATCCAATCTGTGGCTGAATCATCACCCCAGTCGATGTAGTACGATAGATTGTCTGCATCTGGGTCAGTTGCACTGATCGTATACTCATATGGTTGTTTTATTTTACCATTTATTTGTCCCGTAATGACTGGTATTGTTGGTTCATTATTATAAATTACATGAAGGGCATAGAAATATGATCCCCAGTTAGCGATATAGATAGTCCCATCTTTGGCAAAAACGGGTGAAGATTCCATGATGTTTACCCCAGTATCAAATCTCCATCGAAGTGATCCATCAGGATTTATCGCATACAAAAAACCATCATTTGATCCACAGTATATGATACCGTTTTTATCGATAGTTGGTGAAGAATAGATTTCGTCATCTGTCTGAAATCTCCATTGAATTGTACCATTGGGATAGACACTTATTATCTGCCCATTCAGTGATCCTATATAAACCGTTCCGTCAATGCCTATTGCCGGAGATGATTCATCAATAGAATAGCCGGTATTAACCTTCCATTTTAGTGTACCATTTGGATATAGAGCATAGAAATAATTATCCCAGCATCCAAAAAATATTGTTCCATCAGGACCCACTGCAGGAGTATCTTGTATGTTATTACCGACACTATAGCGCCACTTCAGAGTTCCATTTGGATTAATGGCATATAAATGTCGATCGTTTGAACCAATATAAATAGTACCATCTTCAGCTAACGCTGGGGAGGAATAGACCCAATCATCAGTCTGAAAAGACCATTTAAGAGTTCCATTTGGATAAACAGCGTGAATTTTACCATCCACTACATTCGCCGTATAAATAACTCCTTCAGAATCAATTACTGGAGAAGACTTAACCCATCCCTCACCCAGATGTTTACTCCATTTTAAGGTCCCATTTGGTTTAAGAGCATACAGTTTTCCACTATTATCACCAAAATAAATGACACCATCGGATCCGATTGCTGGTGAAGACATCACCCAATCACCGGCATCAAATCTCCATTGTTCAGTCCCATCTGGATTAATAGCATAAAAACTCTTATGAAAATCCATAATCCCCAGATATATTGTTCCATTTTCGCTGATAGCCGGAGAGGAAAAAGATCCTCCGTCATCTGTAAGGAACTTCCATTTCAATTCTGGAGAATTATTCACTTCCATTGGTCCATAGGGACATTGTCCAATCCGTTGAGCATTGTAGTGGAACATTGGCCATGATGAGTTCATAGGACCACTAATCGGTGTGATACGTGTTTGTCCAATGGTTACTCCTATTTGTTGATATGAGACACCCACCAAAGAAGTTGATAATAACAGGAATAGAACCAGTAATGAGATGAGATGTTTCTTCATCCTTTTTGTTCCTAATGGAAAATAAAGATGCCCTCGTTATTTAAACCTTTGTCAGGTTGAAATTTATGCAGGGGAAGGGATTTGAACCCGCGTTTACCAGTTAAATTCTAAATAGGGGATAATAATTACTCCTGTAAAAGACTTCAATTCCAGATGTTTTTCAGGTCAATCCTGGGATATCATAGGGTTCTTGGGCAGGATGCCGGTCATATTTAACAATAGGGATGCCAAGAGGAACGACGCTGTAGCCTCCACTGCCAGTTAGGAGGATTTCAAGAAGCTTGAGTGGTTGGAGAAATCCTGAGAGTATCACCGAGGGGAAGAGGAAAAAGAGGAACCCGACGATCGGTTTAGGGGCTTGATACGTCCGTCCCCAATAGTTCCCATCCCAGGTATTATCAAACGGCTTACTTTTTGTAAGCAAGGAAATATACAGTGTACATAATCCAAAGACGTTGCGAATTCCGTTTCTATAGATGTTGTTCTGTTCAATGGAGTTCTTGCTTGATTCAATGATATCAAAACCGATTTGATTGCTCGTGATATTGTT